>JAJAZN010000035.1 GCA_026785685.1 Thermoleophilia bacterium | reverse complement strand
GGGTTGCCCCCACAAGGCCCTCAACCTTGCGCGTCTACCAATTCCGCCACCAGCGCGCGGCGCGATTGTACCCCGACTACGCGAGCAGCCGGTAGATGACCACGGTGTTCACGAAGAACAACACCGCCATCACCGTCGTCAGGCGCGTGAGGTTACGCTCGACGATGTGTGTGCCTCCCTGCGACTGCGGAGTGAATCCCATGCCACCAAAACCGGCTTCACGGCCGGAATGCATCAGCACGAGCGTCACGAGTGCCGCCGAGATGAGGACCTGTAGGACTGCAAAGAACGGAACCATCGCCGCCGGATCGTACCAGCGGTACGCTCCCTCCCATGGGCACTCTTGATGACGGACGCGCGAAGGTTCAACGCTTGCTCGTCAGCGGCGACACACGTCTGAAGCAGGGGGTCGCGACCGCGAAGGTGCGGGAGAGCTACCTGGCGGCGCTCGAGGCAGCGAGGGAAGCCGGTCTCGAGGACGCGGTCAGGCCGCTCGTCGAGCTCAGGCTTGCCGATCTTGACACGCGCGAAGCAGAAGCTCCTCCACCCGTTCCGCCTGCCGCCTGACGTCGTGCGCCTCTGCGGCACGGCGTGCCGCCTCGTTTGGCCGTGGAAGTCGAGTGGCCGAGTCGAGTGCTCCGAGGAGCGCGTCGTCGTCTGTCGGGTCGACGAGGACTCCGGCCGCGGAGGAAACAAACTCGGGTGGGCCACCGACGCACGTCGCGACGACCGATCGGCCGGACGCGAGCCCCTCGAGCGTCGAGAGGCCGAACGGCTCGATGAGGCTCGGCTGGCAGACGATATCCGCAGCCGCGAACCACGACGGAACCTCTTCGTGGGTCACCGATCCGGCGAGATGAATCCCTGGGCGTCTCTCGAGCGCGGGTCGCAACGGCCCGTCGCCCACGAAGGCGAGCGATCCCTCCCCGCGGCGCTCGAATGCGCGGGCGAGGCCGAGCTCGTTCTTGCGCTCGCTGAGCGAGCCAACGCAGACGAACGCTCTCCCCTCCGGCGACCAGCCGATCTCGGCTCGAGCGGCATGGGGCGAGCGGATGGAGAAGCGATCCAGGTCGACGCCGCAATCGATCACCGTGCCCTTCGCTTCCGCCCCGGGAACGACGTCGACGAGACGGTCGAGGAGCCACGACGACACCGCGACGACCGCGTGCGCCCTGTGGACGGTGAGACGCGTCGCCTCGCGGACGGCACGGTTGGTACACGCGTTCTCGACATCCTGGCCGTGCGCCGTCACGACCAGCGGTGCGCGTCCCGTAATCGCAGCGAGGAGCCCCGCCGGCACCAGAAAGTGCGCATAGACGACGTCGGGACGAAATCGCCGCTTCTCCTGCACGACGTCGAGCGCAAGCCGTGCATGCCGGCTCCGACCACCCGTCCGATCGACGACGGCCCGGGCCAGCTCATGCCCGCGCGCCACGAACTCACGTTCGAGTGTGGCGACGAAGGAGCCGAACGCCGGCGCGTCCGGGCCGGGGTACATCTGCGAGACGAGCAGGATGCGCACAGCGGGAGCCTACTGTCGACGCGCGGTGCTTACCGCCCGTCGTACGTGCCCCAGAGCTCCCGCAGGGCTTCGCAGATCTCGCCGATGGTGCAATGCGTGCGGAGGGCATCGCGGATCGGAGGGAGGAGATTGGTTTCGCCGGAGGCCGTCTCCCGAACGCGAGCGAGCGCGCTCGCGGCGGCGTCCGCGTTTCTGCCGGCGCGAACTCCTGCGGTGCGCTCACGCTGGCGCTCCTCCCCTGCCGGGTCGACCCGGTGGAGCTCGATTCGCTCGGTCGATTCGTTCGTGAATGCGTTCACTCCCACGACGACCCGATCTCCTGCCTCTATCGCGCGTTGGAACCTGTACGCCGATTCCTCGATCTCACCCTGGATGAAACCGGCCTCCACCGCGGCGACCGCACCTCCGAGATCGTCGATCCGTTCGATTAGCGCGAGCGCCTCGCGCTCGAGCTCGGCAGTGAGCGATTCGATGTAGTACGAGCCGCCGAGCGGATCGGCCGTATCCGTCGTGCCGGCCTCGTGCATGAGGATCTGTTGGGTGCGCAGGGCGATCGTCGCGGCGTGCTGGCTCGGGAGTGCAAGCGCCTCGTCAAAGCTGTTCGTATGGAGCGACTGGGCACCCCCGCAGACGGCGGAGAGCGCCTGGATTGCCACCCGGACGACGTTGTTCTCGGGCTGCTGGGCCGTCAGCGTCGATCCGCCGGTCTGGGCGTGGAACCGCAGCGCCTGTGCCTTCGCGGTCGTGGCGCCGAACCGGTCGCGCATGATCCTTGCCCACATCGTCCGAGCCGCTCTGAATTTCGCCACCTCGACGAAGAAGTCGTTGTGCGCGTTGAAGAAGAACGACAGCCGAGCACCGAACGCATCCGGCGAGAGCCCGGCCGCGACAGCGGCGTCGCAGTAGGCGATCCCGTTTGCGAGCGTGAACGCGAGCTCCTGCGCGGCAGTCGAGCCCGCCTCGCGGATGTGGTAGCCGGAGATCGAGATCGTGTTCCAGTTCGGGATTCGCTCCTCGCAGTACGCGAAGAGATCGGTCGTCAGGCGCATCGAAGGGCGCGGCGGGAAGATGTAGTTGCCGCGCGCGATGTACTCCTTGAGGATGTCGTTCTGCACCGTTCCGCGAAGCGCCGTTCCCGGGACGCCCTGGCCTTCCGCGACGAGTTCGTAGAGCAGGAGCAGCAGTGCGGCCGGGGCGTTGATCGTCATCGACGTCGAGACCTCGTCGAGCGGGAGCCCTCCGAGCAGCAGTTCCATGTCGTCGAGCGAGTCGATCGCGACGCCCGTGCGGCCCACCTCGCCGGCGGCAACCGCGTCGTCAGAGTCGTAGCCGAGCTGCGTGGGCAGATCGAAAGCGACCGAGATCCCAGTCTGCCCCTGGGCGAGGAGATAGCGGTACCGCTCGTTCGACTCCTCGGCCGAGGCGAACCCCGCGTACTGCCGCATCGTCCACGGCCGTCCCCGGTACATGTCCGGATACGGCCCGCGCGTGAACGGGAATGACCCGGGCGGAGGGGGCTCGGCTTCGGGCGCGTCGGCCGCGCGATAGAGCGGCTTCGCGTCGATCTCGGCGTCAGACTGCGGTCGTTCGGGAGTGCGCGCCATGCGACGATCCTACGTTGGCTCCGGCAGGTCGGGTCGCCCAACCTGCCGGAGCCGACGAGAGAGCTACCCCGTCGTCGTCGCGAGCACGTCCACGCTGATCGCGTCGAGCTGGCGACACCGTGCGAAGACCCGACTCGCGGGGCCGGCAGTCCAGGGGATCGATGCGCAAGTGACCTCGAGCACTGCCTTCTCGGCTGGAATCGTGACCGCGGCCTGCAGACCGATGCTCGCAGACGAGGCACCCGTGCTCGTGACCGCCTGCTGGAGGACGACCCAGGTGCGTCTCGTCATCGGCGCAGTCGGCGGCACCGTCGACCGCACGCAGTACGCCTCCTTCGTTTGCATCGCTCAGAGGACTCCGCCGGCTCGCTCGATCGCCTCGAGGGCGATCCGTTTGCCCGACTCGATGTGCGTGCGGATCGCCCGTTGGGTCGCCGCGAGGTCGCCTGCCTCGAAGCCGTCGACGATCGCGCGATGCTCCCCGGCGAGGTACTCGCCACCCTCGAGCTTGCCGCCGCGGATCACCTGCATCATCAGGTTGACCGAGAGTTCGCGATAGAAGCGCGAGAGCATTGCATTGCCCGCGAGGTCGATCTGGAACTCGTGGAAGGCGGCGTTTGCCGCGTCCCAGTCATCCTGAGAGATCGCCCGCTCCGACTCCTCCATCAGCCTCCGAAGATGAGCGAGTCGGGCGGGCGCGGCCGAGCCGACGCTGCGCTCTGCCGCATGCACCTCGAGGGCGAGCCGGACGTCGTACCCGTCACCGGCCGTTGCGGGTGTGACCGGCGTCACGTAGTAGCCGCGCCGGGCCTTCACCGACAGCAATCCTTCGGAGACGAGGCGCGTGAGCGCGTGATGCACGGGGCTTCGGGAGACCCCGAGCTCGGTCGCGAGCTCGTGCAGGCTCAGCTTCACTCCCGGCCCTGGCTCGCGCTGGAGAACGCGGTTTCTGAGTGTTCCGTAGACCTGCTCGTTGAGGTTCGTGCGCGGGAGCATCGTCGCCATAGGACAGATGTAACATGACAGCCCCCACGTTCCGCAAGCCACGGCGGATACCCTGACCCCATGAAGGTCGCCGTTCGCCTGTTTGCAGGCCTCCGTGAGCTCGCCGGAACGCGTGCGCTCGAGCTCGACATCCCTGCTGGTGCGGTCGCCGCGGATGTCTGGCCCGCGCTCGACCTCGGCGAGGAGCCCGCGGGCCTGCTCGTCGCGATCAACAAGAGCTACGCGGAGCGAGGAACCGTGCTCGCCGAGGGTGACGAGGTCGCGTTCATTCCTCCCGTCTCCGGCGGAGCGTTTCTCCTTTCGGAGCTCCCGCTCTCGCTCGACGATGCCGTCCACGAGGTCGCCTCAGACGACGCGGGTGCGATCGCCACCTTCACCGGGACAACGCGTGCGCGGTCGCGCGGCCGCGAGGTCTTGCGGCTCGAGTACGAGGCCTACGAGGGGATGGCGGAGGCCGAGATGGAACGGATCGCCGCCGACCTGAAGGCGCGGCATTCGCTGGTCGAGGTCGCCATCCACCACCGGGTCGGCATCGTAGGGGTCGGCGAGACGAGCGTTGTGATCGCCGTCTCCTCGGCTCATCGAGGCGATGCGCTCGCGGCATGTGCCGAGGCGATCGACACGCTCAAGGGGTCGGTGCCCCTGTGGAAGAAGGAGATCTACATCGGCGGTGAGGAATGGATTGGACAGGGGTCATGAGAGCCTTCCCGCGCGGCGCCACGCGCACGGTGGCCGGCTTCAGCCGGTCGCCCGGGTTGCGTCCGGGATGAGCGACAACCTGCCCGAGGAGCCTGCGCCCCGGCCCCGTCGCAGCGGCATCGCACGGATCCTCGGCCTGCTCGCCGTCGTTGGCGCCGTGCTCCTCAAGCTCGCGGGCTCGCTGAAGTTCCTCGGCATCTTCGTCGCCGTCGGCGGCTACGCGCTGATCTGGGGCTGGCGCTTCGGCGTCGGGTTCGTCCTCCTCATCCTCGTCCACGAGCTGGGGCACTACGTCGAGGCGAGACGCCAGGGCCTCAACCCGCAGCTGCCGGTCTTCATCCCGTTCCTCGGTGCCTACGTGGCTCTCCGCAACCAGCCGTTCGACCCCTGGCGGAACGCGCTCGTCTCGGTTGCGGGGCCCGTCGCAGGTGGAGCGGGCGCGCTTGCGTGCCTGATCTATGGCAACGCTGTGGACTCCGACCTCTTTCGCGCCCTCGCCTACGTCGGGTTCCTGCTCAACCTCTTCAACCTGATCCCGATCGGGTTCCTCGACGGTGGCCACATTCTCCGTGCGTGGCGCATCCTCAAGGTCGGTGGCGGGCGCGCCAACCCGGCAGATGCGCGACGGCTCTCGACGATCGTTGCCGCGTACACCGTTGCCCTCATCGCCACTCTTGCGCTCGGCATGCTGGCCTCCCACGTCCCGCAGACGCGCCTATGAAGCCCGGCGAGTTCGATCGAAGGCTGCTGCGGCGACGACACGAGACGCTCGCGAGTGACGTCTCGCTGATCGCCTCGGAGTTCCTCGGTGGTTTCCAGGTGGTGCAGAAGATCGACCGGCCGGCGGTGTCGATCTTCGGGTCTGCACGGGTGGGCGAGCAGACTTCCGTCTACCGGCATGCCCGCGAGACCGGCGCGCTCTTCGCCGCCGATGACTTCGCCGTCGTCACGGGAGGCGGACCGGGCGTGATGGAGGCGGCCAATCGCGGGTGCCAGGAGGCCGGCGGCCTCTCGGTCGGCTTCAACATCGAGCTCGCGCACGAGCAGGGTCTGAATGCGTACTGCGATCTCTCGATGACGTTCAAGCACTTCTACGCCCGCAAGACGATGTTCGTGAAGGCGGCAGAGGGCTTTGTCATCTTCCCGGGCGGCTTCGGCACGCTGGACGAGCTCTTCGAGTCATTGACCCTGGTTCAGACCGGCAAGATCGGAGGCTTCCCCGTCGTGCTCTTCGGCGCCTCGTACTGGTCGCCGATGCTCGACTGGATCCGCGCTCGCATGCTCGAGGACGGCCTGATCTCGCCGGCGGATCTCGACCTCGTGCACGTCACGGATTTGCCCGCCGAGGCCGTCGACTGCGTTGTCTCGCGCTATGACGCTCGTGTCGCCGAGGGGTCGGCATGATCGACGCGGCCGTCGCAGCGATCCGCGAGCGAACGCCGCTCGTGCCACGGGCCACCGTCATTCTCGGCTCCGGTCTCGGCGGGTTCGCGGGTGCGGTCGAAGATCCGGTCGAGATTCCCTACGGGGAGATCCCCGGCTGGCCGGTCTCGACGGCGCTCGGGCACTCGGGCACGCTCGTAATCGGGACGTTCGCAGGCGTACCGCTCGCGGTGATGAAAGGGAGGGCGCATCTCTACGAGGGCCACAGCGCCGAGAAGGTCGCGTTCGGCGTGCGCGTGCTCGGGCGACTCGGCGCAGAGGCGCTCGTCGTCACGAACGCCTGCGGCGGAGTGCGTGAGGATCTCCGGCCCGGCGATCTCGTGCTCGTCTCCGACCACCTCAATCTCCAGGGAACCTCGCCGTTGATCGGACCAAACGACGACACGCTCGGCCCACGCTTCCCGGACATGAGCAACGCCTACGACCCTGCGCTGCGTGCTCTCACGCACGAGGCCGCTGCTCGCCTCGGCCAGACCCTCTCAGAGGGCGTCTACGCCGCGTGGCTCGGCCCCGCGTTCGAGACACCCGCGGAGATCCGGATGATCCGGGTGCTCGGCGCCGATCTGGTCGGGATGTCGACCGTGCCCGAGGTGCTCGCAGCCCGGCACATGGGACTCCGCTGCCTCACGATCTCGTGCGTCACGAACATGGCGGCGGGCATTCTGCCCGAGCCGCTCGACGCGGAGCACGTGCTCCGCGTGGGAGCGCAAGCAGAAGGCCGGCTGACGGCCCTGCTCGCCGAAGTGCTTCCCGCCCTGTAGACCGCCACCCCGTTTAGCCTTACCCGGTTTGAGTGCGGCGCTCGGGAACGTGCCTCCCCGATCCCTCGGGACCCTCGGGGAAGCCTGGAGTCGCACCCATCCACCTACACTTCGAGTGTGATCCCTTCTCTTCGAACCCTTCCCTCGGTCGACCGACTCGTCGCCGATCCCCGCCTGGCCGACACCTCGCACCCGCTCGTGGTTGCGGCTGCTCGGGTCGTCCTCGAGCGCGCACGCGTCGCGATTCGGGATGCGCGCGATCCAGGCGATCTGGTCGAGGCCACGCTCGCGGAGCTCGAAGCGGCCGCGCGGCCGTCGTTGCGCCGTGTGCTCAACGCGAGCGGCGTCCTGATCCACACGAACCTCGGGCGCGCTCCTCTCGCACAGGCGGCGCTCGACCGGGTCGTCGAGGTGGGTGGGAACTACTCGAACCTCGAGTACGACCTCGACGCGGGCGCTCGCGGCTCGCGCCAGGCTCACCTCGCCGTGCTGCTGCGGGAGATCATCGGCGGGGAGGCGTCCCTCGTCGTCAACAACAATGCTGCGGCCGTGATGCTTGCTCTCGCCGCGCTTGCCGAGGGCCGCGAGGTACTTGTCTCGCGCGGCGAGCTGATCGAGATCGGCGACGGTTTCCGGATTCCCGACGTGCTCGCGCGGTCGGGGGCTCGGCTCGTCGAGGTCGGCACCACGAACCGCACGCGCGCCGCCGACTACGAGCGGGCGATCGGGCCGAACACCGCGATCATCCTCCGTGTCCACCAGGCGAACTTCCGTGTCGTCGGGTTCACCGAGCAACCCGCGCTCGGGGAGCTCGCTGCGATCGCGAAGAAGGCGGGGTTGCCGCTCGTCGACGATCTCGGCTCCGGCGCGCTCACGGCAATCGGCGACGAGTCGACGGCAGCCGATAGCCTCTCGGCCGGCACCGATCTCGTCTGCTTCTCGGGCGACAAGCTGCTCGGTGGGCCGCAGGCAGGAATCCTCGTCGGCCGCGCAGATCTGATCGAGCGTCTCCGTCGACACCCTCTGCAGCGGGCGCTCCGCGCAGACAAGCTCACGCTTGCCGCGCTCGAAGGGACGCTCGCGCTCGCCCTCGATCCAGCCCGCGCTCGCGCCGAGATTCCGGTGCTCCGCATGCTCGACGAGCCGATCGCCTCCGTGCGTGCTCGGGCGGAACGCCTGGCGGGACTCGTCGGTGGCGAGGTCGAGGAGACTGTTGCGCGAGCCGGCGGCGGCGCGCTCCCGCTCGCCGAGCTTCCGAGCTTCGCCTGCGCGATCGAGGAGAGTTTGTTCGATCCACTCCGCCTCGGTGAGCCACCGGTCGTCGGGATCGTCCGCGACGGCCGCCTGCTCCTCGATGTCCGAGCGCTCACCGACGGTGAGGTCGACGAGGTTGCAGCGGCCGTGGTGGCCGCACAGATGGATTGCCGCGATCGTTGACTTTGTGTTGAATCGACACGAGGTTCGCATTCCGCGAGCGTTGAGGTCCGATGTGGTGAATCAGACAAGGGCTCGAAGCCCGCGAGCGTTGACTTCCCTTGTGTTGAATCAACACAAGGTTCGGAGTTCCTGCTGGCTGTCGACGCACTCCTCACCGTTGCGGCGCGCCCACTCCGGGGCCGGAAGCCGGCGTGGGTCCGTTGTTCGATCTTGCTCGCCTGGGATCTGTGCCTCCCGGTGACGAGGCCCGCGTCATCGCTTTGTGTTGAATCAACACAAAGAACGGGGGCTCGATCATGCCGCTAGTCGTCGGCACCGCCGGCCACATCGACCACGGCAAGACGTGGCTCGTCCGCGCGCTCACGGGCAAGGACACCGATCGGCTCCCGGAGGAACAACGCCGCGGGATCTCGATCGACCTCGGCTACGCGCCTCTCGAGCTGCCCGATGGGCGGCGCCTCTCGTTGATCGACGTTCCCGGGCACGAGCGCTTCGTGCGGACGATGGTGGCGGGCGCGACCGGAATCGACATGTTCCTGCTCATCATCGATGCGGCCGAAGGTGCCCGCCCGCAGACGCTCGAGCATCTCGCGATCCTGCGACTGCTCGGGGTCGATCGGGGTGTCGTCGCCCTGACGAAGGCCGACCTCGTCGACGCGGAGACGCTCGAGATCGGCATCGAGGAGGCCCGTGAGCTCGTGCCGGGGGTCGAGGTCGTCGCGGTGAGCGCGAAGACGGGAGCAGGTCTCGACGACCTCCGGGCGGCACTTGCGAGGGTCGCCGACGAGGCGCCTGCGCGGGACGAGGACGGTCACCCGCGACTCTACGTCGACCGCGTCTTCACGCTTCGCGGGATTGGCACGGTCGCCACCGGAACGCTGTGGTCGGGGACGATCGCGGAGGGCGATACGTTGCGGATCGCGCCGCGCGGGGGCGATGTTCGCGTGCGCTCCGTGCAGGTTCACGACGCGGCCGTCGAGCGCGCAACCGCGGGCGAGCGCGTGGCGCTTGGGCTTCCCGGCATCGAACGAAGCGAGCTCCACCGCGGCAATGCGCTCGTGGCACCGAATGCCTTTCCGATCTCGTACCGCCTCGACGTCGAGCTGGAAGAGCTCGTGCCGATCGAGAGCGGTGCGCGCGTCTCCGTCCATCACGGGACGTCTCGCATCGCTGCTCGGGTGGCGCGGGTCGGCGGCCACCTGGCGCAGCTTCGGCTCGAAGCGCCCGTTGTTGCGGCCCGCGGTGACCGCGTCGTCCTGCGGGGCGAG
Organism: Thermoleophilia bacterium; assembly: GCA_026785685.1. Classification (GTDB taxonomy): domain Bacteria; phylum Actinomycetota; class Thermoleophilia; order Gaiellales; family Gaiellaceae; genus Gaiella. Next base: position 8,310 of record JAJAZN010000035.1, on the reverse strand, counting down.
ACGACGCTCGGCGGGGCGACCGTGCTGGATCCCGCCCCGCCGCGACGACTGGAGGCGGAACGCCTCGAGCTTCTCGAGCAGGGCGACCCGAGGTCGATCGTCGCGGCGACCGTGACGGCCCCCGTCTCCGTCGACTCACTTACCGCCCGCGGGCTGCTCTCTCCGGCAGAGCTCGACGAGGGGCTCGCGGCCGTGATCCAGGCAGGTGGCTGGGCGTTTTCGCAGGAGTGGCTCGACGAGACGAGCGACGCGGTCGCAGAACGGCTGCGCCGGCGGGCCGACGAGTCGCCGCTCGAGCCGGGGCTCGCGGTGGCGGAGTTGCTTCCGGCAGAGCCGTGGGCGGGAGCCGTGTTGCCGCTGCTGCCGGTCGAGCGGCGTGGGGCGATCGCGTATCTCCCCGGAGTCGCCGCATCCCTCGGGGAGCGGGCCGAGGCCGCAGACGCGCTTCGCCGTGACCTCGCGGCGAGTGGCCTCGCGGCGGTGAAGCCCGATGATCCAGAGCTTGCGCGGTTCCTCGAGGCGGAGGGCGAGCTCGTGCGGCTGGGCGACGGCTTCGTCGTCTCGGCCGCTGCGTACGAGCAGGCCCGCGGCCTGGTGGTGGCCGAGTGTGGTGCAGCCGGCGAGATCACCCTTGCCCGCTTTCGCGACCTCGCGGGTGTCGGTCGCCGTGACGCACAGCTCCTGCTCGAGCGGCTCGACCAGGACGGCGTCACACGCCGTCTCGGCGACCGCCGGGTGCTACGGCGGGGCGCCCAGCCGGCGGGCTGAACTAGCGCGGTTCTCGGTGGCGGTGGCCGGCTTCAGCCGGTCGCCGGGGTTGCGCCGGTCGTGCCTTGCGAGGAGCTCCCCCGCTCCCCCCACTCCGGCTCGTCCTCGACGCCCACACCCTCCGCGACGCGGTTGATGTAGTTGAAGTAGGAGATCACCTGGATGGCGTCGTGGATCGCGGTGTCGTCCCAGCCGTGGCTGCGGAGCTCGTCGGCGTCGGCGAGGCCGACGGACGACGGCGCTTTCGTCAGTTTGGCGGCGTAGTCGCACAGCGCCCGAACGCGTGGATCGAGCTCGGCCTTGTCGTAGCCGTGCGCCGCGTGGTGAGCGAGTTCGTCATCTGCGACCTCGGCACGGAGGTCGTCCGCATGCGAGAGCGTTCAGTAGTGGCAGTCGTTCACGCTCGACGTGACGGTGGCGAGCAGCTCCCGCTCGGCACGGCTGAGGCTCGAAGGCCCGAACATGATCGCCCTGTACATCTCCATCGACGCGTGGAGCGTCTCCGGTCGGAGGCTCATCGCTTTGACGATGTTGAAGATCTTCCCGGCGCGGCCGATCGCAGCGTCGTACTCGGAGGCGAGAAGCCCGGTCGCGTCGTCGGGCTCCGTCAGTCTGATGTGCGGCATGGCCCGATCCTACTTTTCCTCGACGTTTGCGAGCGAGCCGTGTGCAGGGTTCGGCATCCACCTGACAAACCACGGTGAGACGGACTCATTACCCCTGCTAGGAGGCGCTTCATGAACGGTATCTGGTGGATCATCTATCTCGCATTCATCATCGCGGTGATCGCGGGCTGGTGGATGATGTTCGAGAAGGCCGGCGAGGACGGCTAGAAGTCGATCGTCCCGATCTACAACATCATCATCCTGCTGAAGATCGTCGGCCGCGAGTGGTGGTGGGTACTCCTGATGCTGATCCCGTTCGTCGGCTTCATCATCTGGATCATCGTGGCGCTCGATCTGGCCAAGGTCTTCGGGCGTGGCACGGGCTTCGCGATCGGGCTGATCTTCCTGACGCCGATCTTCGCGCTGATCCTCGGCTTCGGCAGCGACACCTATAGGGGAGCGACGGCGGAGGCCGCTTTCCATCGAGGCTCTGGAGGGCCTTCGCCTGCTCGAAGCGTTTGACGCGTAGTCGCTTGAGGCGGGGACCGACCTCGGCGAGGACAGCGGCAATAGCCGAGGAGGTCGCCATTGCTCCAGCTAATCACCGTTTCCCGGAAACAGCAACTTTCCTCGCCAACTGCTGCGCCTGAGCCCATGGTGGAGGCACACGCAAAATTTGGAGGTATCGAAATGGAAGCACGAATCTATGACGTGGTGGTTGTGGGCGGCGGAGCAGCCGGCTTGAGTGCCGCTCTGGTGCTCGGTCGGGCGCGACGACGGGTCGCTGTGGTCGATGCTGGAGAGCCCCGGAACGCTCCCGCAGGCCATATGCAGGGCTTCCTGTCTCGCGACGGCATGCCGCCCGCTGACCTCCTCGCAGCGGCCCGCGCGGAAATCCTGGTGTATGGCGTCGAGATCATCAACGATCGGGTGGTCGAGATCACCGAGGGCTTCACGCTCAGCCTCGCCGGAGGTCGCGCTGTGACAGCGCGACGGCTTCTCCTCGCGACCGGAGCGGTCGACGAGCTGCCCGACATACCCGGCGCCCACGAGCGCTGGGGCCAGGATTTCCTCCACTGCCCCTACTGTCACGGCTGGGAGGTTCGCGACGAGCCAATCGGTGTGATCGGAACCGGGCCCGGCTCGATCGACCACGCACACCTACTCCGCCAATGGTCCGACGACGTCGTGTTCTTCACGCACACCTATCCGGTCACGGCAACCGAGCGGGAGGTCCTCGAGGCGCGCGGCATCCAGGTCACCGATGGGCAGATCGCGGAACTATCGATCGTCGACGATCGCCTCGACGCTGTCCAGCTTGCCGACGGTGCCTCCATCCCGCGCGCCGCGCTCTTCATCAGGCCGGCGCTCCACGCGCGCGACGACAGACTGATCAAGTGGCTCGGCTTCGAGGTCGACGAAAGTGGGTTCGCCAAGGTCGACGCGACCGGTCGCACGACCGTGCCCGGCGTCTGGGTCGCAGGCAACGCGAGCAACCCTCGCGCACAGGTGATCACCGCCGCAGGCGAAGGATCAGCAGCAGCGATCGACATCAACAACGACCTCGTCGAGGAAGACGTCCGTGACGCACATCAAAGCGTCAGCGCCGCAAGACGACCGGCGGCTCCATCTACCAGTCGACTCGAAAGGAGATCCCAATGAGCAACGCGACCGACAACAGCCCCCCACGGGTCCCGCCGCCAACGAAGCACCAGCTCGCTCTCATGATCTGGCTCTGCGTCTTCCCGACCCTCACCGCGATCAACCTCGCCTTCGGAGACCAGCTCCGAACGATGCCGCCCGTGCTCCGCACCTTCGTGCTCGCAACCATCGCCGTACCAATCGTCATCTACGGACTCATGCCCCACCTCCACCGGCTTCGCGCCCAACTGCTGAACCGAGACCGCCAGGTTCCTCGATGAATATTGGGAGTCGTCAGGGGATGGTGCGGGAGAACGCCCTGTACCGCGGGCCGTTGCTTCGCGGTACCGACGCTGTTCACGCCGAGGCGGTCACCGCCTGCACCGACGCAATGTCAATCGGCTACCGCGTGACCCGCGGGCGGTCAGGAAGCGTCGCGCCTCTTCTCGAGAGCGTCCAGGATGAGGTCGAGGCCGTACTCGAACGAGGTTGCGAAGTCGTAGCCGACCTTGGCGACATGTCCGGCGACGACTTCGGCGAGGTAGGGGAACTCCTCCGCGAGCGAGGCGAATTGCCGTTCCTCCGCGAGCTCGGCGAACTGCCGGGTCTGTTCCTCCGCAACGGCTGCGCTCTCTTCGGCGTCGTCGAACGGGGTGGTCTTCTCCTGGAGGGCGAAGCCGTAGATGTAGGCGTCCTGGACGGAGTAGGCCTGGATGGTCATCTCGATCGAGAAGCCTGCTTCGCGGAGGCAGCCGAGCACGGCGTCGTGAAGCCGGAGACTCGCCGGCCCCGGCGTCACGCGCGACTCCATCAGCCCGACGGCCCAGCGGTGACGGTTCAGCACGTGACGGGTCGAGATCGCCCGCCAACGCAGCGCGCTCTTCCAGTCGATGTTCCTCGACGGCAGCTCGATCTCGCCGAAGACGATGTCGACCATGCCGTCGATGAGCTCTTCCTTGTTCGGGACGTAGTGGTAGAGCGACATCGCGCCCGCCCCGAGCTCATCGGAGAGCTTGCGCATCGTCAGGGACTCGATGCCGTCGCGCGACGCGAGCGCGACGGCGGTGTGCAGGACGCCGTCCTTGCTCAGATGCGCTCGCGGGCGGGGTGGTTTCGATCGAGCCATTGCAGAATTTCGGTTACCGCACTAGCAATTCGTACAGTGTACGGGTAGATTGTCTCGTACAGCGTACGGCGACCTCTCGAAAGGATATGCGATGAACGCTCTCACGCGTTTCGTGCTCGACCACAAGCGACTCGTCTTCGGCTTCTGGCTGCTCGTCACGATCGGCGCCTTTGCGGCGATCAAGCCGGCAGGCGAATCTCTCTCGCAGCAGTTCAACGTGCCCGGCCGCGAGGGTTTCGAGACGAACAAGGAGCTGGCCGAGATCTACGGCAACGGCGGCGACGTCGCACCGATCGTCCCCGTCGTGAAGCTCGCGCCGGGGCTGACCGTCGACTCGCCCGGAGTCAGGACGCAGCTCGACGCTGCTCTCACGAAGGTCGAGGCGGCGCTGCCCGAGGCGAGAACTGCCTCCTATGCCTCGACTGGCGACCGGGCCTTCGTGTCCGCGGATGGCCGCACCACCTTCGCCCTCGTCTCCATCCCGGCCAAGGGCGGCGTGGCGCAAGGCCAGGAAGAGGCTCGACCGGCGCAGGCCGCGCTCGAAGGCGTCACCGTCGCCGGCTCGCCGGTCGAGGTGACGGGACTCGACGCCCTCCGCGCTGCTGGCGGCGAAAACGAGGGCAGCGGTACCGGCGTCCTGCTCGGCACCCTGCTGGCGGCGCTCGGCGCGCTCCTCGTCCTCATGTTCGTCTTCCGTTCGTTCATGGCGATCGTGCCGCTGCTGATGGCACTCGTCGCGATCCCGACGACCTTCCTGCTGATCTGGCCGGTCGCGAGCGTCACGGACGTCTCCGTAATCGTTCAGTTCCTCGCAGCGCTGATCGGGCTCGGAATCGCGATCGACTACGCGCTCCTTGTCGTCGTGCGGTGGCGCGAGGAACAGCAGCAGCCGAACACGACCAACGAGGAGGCGGTGCGGAACGCGATGCAGCATGCCGGCTCCGCTGTCGTCTTCAGCGGCACGACGGTCGCGATCTCGCTGCTCGCGCTGCTCGCCGTTCCGATCCCGGCGCTGCGCAGCATCGGCATCGCCGGCCTGATGATCGCGTTGGTCAGCGTCGCCGTCGCCGTCACCCTGCTTCCCATCGTCCTTGCGACTATCGGGCCGAGGCTCGACTGGCCGCGCAACAGGCGCGACGCCCGTGCCAGCCGGGGCTGGTCGGCGTGGGCCCGACTCGTCGTACGACACCGCTTCATCGCGGCTGCGGCCTCGACCGCTTTTCTCGTCGCTCTCGTCGTCGCCGCCGTCTCGATTCAGCTCGGGAACCCGCGCGCCAGCTCGCTCGCGCAAAGCGGGCCTGCACGTCTCGCCCTCGAGAAGCTGGAGGAGTCGGGCATCGGCACCGGCCCGCTCTCCCCGTTCGACGCGCTCGTCCGTTCGGGCGATCCTGACACCGTCGCGGCGGCATTCGCCAAGGTCGACGGCGCCCAGAGTGCTACAGCACCCGCCGAGTGGCGGCAGGGCGGGACGGCGCTCGTCACCGTCATCCCGACCCAGGATGGGAACTCCCCGGCGGGCCGAGCGACGCTCAGCCGCCTCCGGGCGGCCGGGCACGACCTGCAGGCAGAGGTGACGATCGGAGGTGAGGCTGCGCAGGGTGCGGACTTCCTCGACGCCGTCTACAGCAACTTCCCCCTCACGATCCTGCTGATCTCGGTGCTGACGTTCATCCTGCTCGCCCGAGCGTTCCGGTCGCTGCTCCTGCCCCTCAAGGCCGTCCTCCTGAACCTGTTGTCCGTCGCGGCCGCCTGGGGGCTGATCGTGCTCGTCTTCCAGAAGGGCTTCGGGTCCGACGAGCTCTTCGGCATCGAGGCCACACAGGCGATCAACGTCGAGATGCCGATCGTCATCTTCGCCTTCCTCTTCGGCGTCTCGATGGACTACCAGGTCTTCATCATCAGCCGGATGCGGGAAGCCTACGATCGAACCGGCTCGACCGAGACAGCCGTGGTCGAGGGCATCGGCCGCACCGGTCGCCTCGTCACAAGCGCGGCGCTGATCCTGGGTCTCGCATTCGTCGCCTTCGGCGCCCAGCCCGGCACCGAAGCCAAGATCTTCGCTCTCGCACTCGGTGGCGGAATCCTGATCGACGCCACGATCATCCGCGGCGTGCTCGCACCTGCCGCGGTCGCCATCCTCGGCCGCTGGAACTGGTGGCTCCCGTCCTCTGCAGCGAGCATCCTCCGCGTTGAACCGTCGCCGATGCAGCCCGACGCGGTCCCCGACCCGCCCGTCCCTCAGACGGCGTAGGTCGATCCAGTCCGACACACTGTAAGGGGACCACCGGTTCCCCCACAGTGTGTCGCGCGCCGTGGTGGAACCGCGTCCTCGCACCTTCCGGGACGAGTACGGGTGCTAGCGGCCAACTGTCGGCCGGCCATCCCGTCCCGACCGCGGTCACGACGCCACCCCGGCCTTCGCCTCTTCGCGAGGCGATCGCGGCGACGTCGCCGCCGCGAACCCTCACGAGCTCGTCGGGCCTCCAGCCCTCCGTCATCTCCCCACCCTCGCTCGCGCGCGTGAGGATGTTTGGCCACCGTTAATCGGAGAGACCCCTCCTAGGGCGTCGCCTGGGGCTGCGGGACGATGCCGCTGTTCGGGATGCAGACACTTGCCGGCGGGCAGATGATCACCTGGACGTTCGGGTTGATCTTCTCGATCGCCTGCTGCTGGATCAGCAGCGGCGTCAGCGAGAGCTGCCGGAGCCTGTTGGCGGTTGCCTCTCCCCTAGCCCGCGCGATGTTCGCCTTCGCCTCGCCCTCCGCCTCGGCAACCAGCTGCCGCGCCACCGCCTGCTTCTCGGCGACCTTCGCCTGCGCCGTCAGCGCGTCCTGTACCTGCTTCTGCTTTGCCTCGATGGCGTCGGCGTACGACTGCGAGAAGCCGATGTTGCGAACGAACACGTCCACCACCCGGATGTCGTACGGCCTGAGCTCGTCCGTGAGTCGCCTCTTCGTGTCGATGCGGAGCTGTTCACGTTTCGCCGTCAACTCGGGCGTCGTGTAGGTCGCGGTCACCTCCTTGAACACCTGGGGCACGCGCGCGTCGATGATGATCGACTTCCACGCCGCGCCGACACGCCTGTAGAGGTCGACGACCTGCGCAGGATCGATCTGGTAGTTCACCGAGAGCAGCGCGGTGATCTTCTGCTGGTCGATCGAGACCGCTGCCGCGTTCGAGTCGAACACCCACTCGTCGTGCAGGATCCCGACGTTCTCCTTCTTCACGTGCTGCCACGGTGCCGTCGTGACCACACCGGGATCCTTCTTCCCGGCGATCGTGCCGGAGAAGTTGTAGACGATCGCGACTTGCCGCTCGCCGACGGTGTGCAGCGAGAGCGCAGCGGATGCTACGAGCCACAGCAGTGCCGCGGCACCACTTACCGCAAGCGGGGCCCATTTCGGGCTTTCCGGCAGGTGACGGGAGATCGGGGCGGCCACCGGATCGTTCCTCGTCGCAGCCCACCAGATGATCCCTCCCCAGAAGGCGATGCCGAGTACGACGGTGAGGGTGATCCAGGTCATGTGTCGCTCCTTGTTTGGGCGCGGGACGGGAGCCTAGCCCGGATCTTTCGGTAAGGAGTTCGAGAATTCGGTGTCAGGTCTCGCATTCATGCACGAGCGAAGGGGCATCGCGTGCGACTTCTCGTCGCGTGGCATCGTCTTACGTCGTGCTCCAGGTTGGCAGAACGCTCCGCGGCTGCTGGTTCGGTGCCCGGTTCGAGATCTCGAGCCTCGTGTGTCGCAATTCGCTGTCGCGAGCGGCGGGTGCGTGATTGCGAGACCTGACCAGGTCCGACGCGTCACGAGATCGGCGGCACAATCGGCATCGCGATCTTCTCGACGATCGCCATCGGAGCGACCGGAGCGATCGCCGGCCCCCAGGCGGCCTCGGGAATCGCCCATGCGTTCCTGATCGGCGCGCATCTGACGGTGACCGCGAGCCTCGTCGCACTCCTCGTCCTGCCGCGGTCTCGTCACTTCCTGGCGAAGCTACGGTCGAACCCGCACGCGATGACCGTTCACTGAGGTGGCCGGGACGAACACCCAACGCGGCGCCCAGGGCCCCGGGGCCCGCCGCGACCCTGGCGCCCGAACCCTGGCCGCCAAAAACGCACCGGCCCAAGCACCGGTGGGGGGGCCTGCCCCAGGCCACAATGCCGAAAAAGC
>JAJAZN010000034.1 GCA_026785685.1 Thermoleophilia bacterium | reverse complement strand
GCGAGGGTGCGGTGGTGGCCGGGGTGGGGGGCATCGTGGCGCTGCCCGAGCGCGGCGAGGGGCCGGCCGCCCCGAGCGCCCCGGAGCGCTTCGGCGTTCTCCAGGCGCTGCTCGCACACGTCCTCTCCGCATGCGGCGAGGGACGAGATGCACGTCTCGACGCCGACGACCTCGCTTCTCGGTTCTCGATCCCCCGTGAGGAGCTGCAGGAGACGCTCTCGCTGCTGAATCTCGTCAACTTCGGCGGTGGGTGTTACACGGTCTACGCGGAGGTCGACGAGGAGGAGGGCATCGTGCGGGTCGACAAGGAACTCTACGGGGACGTCTTCCGTCGTCCGCCGAAGCTGACGCCACTCGAGGCACGCGCCATTCGCCTGGCGATCGACTACGTCGGCCCCACGATCGCGGCCGAGGCACATACGCCGCTCGACCGGGTTCGCAAGAAGCTCGAGGAGACCTTCGGGCAGTTCGACCTGCCACGTGCTCCGACCGGGGATGCGGAGGACGTCGAGGAGAAGCTCGTGCGCACGCTCTCCGACGCGGTCGAGAAGCGCCTCGTCGTCGAGATCGAGTACCTCAAGGAGGGGGACGAGAATCCGACGATACGCTCGGTGGAACCGTATTCGTTCGAGCGCGAGCTACCCGTCTGGCGCGTCCACACGTGGGATCGAACGGCCGATGGCCCACGCACGTATCGACTCGACCGGATGCGATCGGCGACCTTGACGAGTGAGTCGTTCGAACCCCGTGACGGCTTCGACCCCCGCTACCTCCACGAGCAGCGAATCGCGCGGCTCTGGCATTCACCGGTCGTCGCGCGCTGGAAGCTCGAGCGTGGAGGTCGCGCTTTGACGGACAAGGCCGCCCTCTCCGAGATCCAGTTCAAGACGGATGAGTGGCTGCTCTCCGAGGTCCTCGCGGACGCCGGGGAGACGATCGTCCTCGAGCCTGCGGACATGCGCGCGAGCATCGCCGCGCGGGCGAAGGAGCTGCAGGCCGAGCTGGGCGTTACGACGCGTCGAAAGCGGCCGGCAGCACGAGCCTGAAGGTCGCCCCCTGACCGGGGCTCGATTCGACCTCGACCTCTCCCCCGTGCTCGCGTGCGACCTCGCGGACGACGGCGAGGCCAAGTCCCGACCCGGGACGGGCGCTCGTTGCGCGGACACCCTCCTCGAAGATCCGTTCGAGGTCGCCGGGAGAGATCCCCTCGCCTTGATCGGCGACCTCGACCACGACGGACGTGCCGCTGCGTCGCGTGGTTACCGCGACGGGATCCCCTGACGCGCAATGACCGATGGCGTTACCGATCAGGTTGTCGAGCGCCTGTCGGAGCCTCTCGGTATCCCCGACGACGACGGCATCACCGTTCTCCTCGGTCTCGACGACGACCGTGTGCCCCCCGAGGGCGGCCGCCTCGGAGGCATCACGCGCGATCCCGCCGAGATCGACCCGGGAGAGCCGGAGCGTGGCGGTCGAAACGTCCGTGAGGAGGCGGTCGAGGCTCGCAGCGGCCGTACGCACAAGCTCGACGAGTCGGCGTCGCGTCGCGTCGTCGGCTTCAGGGTAGGCGTCCGCGATGGCAACGAGAGCTGCCACCGGGCTCCGCAGCTCGTGCACAAGCACGTCGAGACGAGTCTGTGTCACGCCGATCGGCCCGCGATCTGCTGCTCGGCCCAGAGGGCAGCATCGGCAGAACTGGATCCTCACTCGTCCGATAGGGCTCCAGGTGCGCCAGTGAGCCGTCGTCGCCGCTGTTGCCGAGCGCGTAGAGCGCATTGCGCTTCAGCCAGCGTGCGTCGTTTCGCGGCACGTAGAGGCGATCGAACTCCGCGACGAGATCGCTCCCGGCACGCGCGAGCCAGTCGACGAGCGAGACGTTCGGCACGGCGTCGTCCACGAGCTCGGCACCGGCACGCCGCTTCTCGATTCCCCGGTTCCACGGGCAGACGTCCTGGCAGATGTCGCAGCCGTACACCGACGTGCCGAGCTCCGTGCGGTACTCCTTCGGCACGGCCGCAGGGGCCTGTGTCCAGTAGGAGAGGCAGCGATTCGCGTCGAGCACGCCGGGCTCGTCGAGCGCTCCGGTCGGGCACGCATCGATGCAGAGCGTGCAACGACCGCAGTCGAGGTCGAGCGGTGCCGTCGGCTCGATCTCGACGTCGGTGACGAGGGTGCCGAGGACGACCCAGGAGCCGTGCTCTCGCGTGATCAGCATCGTGTTCTTGCCGTAGAAGCCGAGACCGGCGCGCCTCGCGCCTTCGCGGTCGACGTGGTGGTTCGCGTCGACGAGGACGCGGTAGCTCCCTCCGAGCCGTTGCCCGAGCTCGTCGAGTCGCTGCCGGAGGAGCGCGTAGTGGTCGCGCCACGCATACCGTGGCAGCCGCCCTTCGCCGGTGCCCGCCTCGGGGCCATCGACCCAGTAACACAGCGCCGCCGAGACGACGGTCTTTGCCGCGCCGTCGAGGAGCAGCTCGGGATGACACGAGATCTCGGGCCGTGCCATCGTGAACTTCATATCTGCGAACAAGCCGCGCTCGCGCCGCTCGCGAATGTGCTCCTCCGTCTCCGCATACGCCGTAGCCGGCGCTGCGCCGACGACGTCGAGGCCGAGTTCAGCTGCGATGTCGGCGAGATCCGACGCCGTCACTGCAACCGTCTCGGTCTGCGGGTGCGCATTGGCGCTCTAGGCTTCATGCGCATCAAGCCTTTAGGTTCCGTGTCCGACTCGCGGATCCTGGTTGGCAGGGTATGCCGGATGGGTCGTAAGCAAGGCGGTACGGCTGTGGGTGGGGCTGAAGCCTCACCCACCTCTGGGTTTCGGCTTAGCCGAAACCCAAAATGAACTTCGCGTCCTCCGACATCCGGTCGGGAGTCCAGAACGGATCGAACGTCAGCTCTACCTCGACCTTTTCGACACCGGGGAGCGCCGCGACGGCGTCGTGGATGCCCTCCTGAATCATCTGACCCGCGGGGCAGCCCATCGACGTGAGCGAGTGGATGATCTTGACGTTCGGCCCGTCGATCTCCGCCTCGTAGAAGAGGCCGATCTCGACGATGTCCATGCCGAGCTCCGGATCCTCCACGCCGTGGAGGGCCTCGATGACGTCGGCTTCGGTGACCATGGTGCTCACTCTACCCTGAGGAAGGTCAAACCCGGAGACAGGCTAGAGCCTGCAGCCCGGCGGCCGGGGGTGTCACACCCGGGCGAGGCGCTCGGCGCCGGTCAGAACGAGGTCGAGGACCTGCCCGATCGCGTCGTCGAGGCTGACGTTTTCGATCACGGGTACATCGCATCGCCACGCGCGCTCGACGAGCACGTCCTGGATCATGCGGATCTCGGTCATCCCGTCGAGGTACTTCTCGAGCGGACGCAGACCGTCCGTGGCGGCATCACGCACCCAGAAATGGCTTCGATGGACCTGCTCGTCGCTGATCACGATCACGCACTGCACGACGATCGCGTCGGGCCGGTCGATTGCGATCATGCCCGGCACGAGATGCACGCCCTCGAGCACCATCGACCAGCCCTCGGTGAGCGAGCGGTCGATCGCAGCTTCCACTCCGACGAGCACGTTCCGCGTCTGGTCGAGGAAGCCGCGCAGCGTTGGGTCGCCCGCCAGATCCTCATCGGCCCCGTTCAGCGCGAGCTCGGCCTCGAAGCTCGAGTAGTGCACCGACGGCATGAACTCGCGAGAGAAGAACGCGCGCATCGTCTGGCGGATGAAGTCCGTCGAGGTCACCCTTGTAATGCCGAGCCGGTGCGCCACCTCGGTGGCAAGCGTCGACTTGCCCGTACCGGTCGCACCACCGACGAGCAGCACAATGGGAAGCTCGAGATGCTGAAGCGCCTGGAGACGCCGCAGTCGGCGCATCGTGCGGGCCGCCTCTTGCTCGCCCAGCGTCTCGGCCGCGGCCTCGGCCCGCCGCTCGAGCTCGAGCTCGAGTGCGCCCCTCCGGGTGATGTGCGCGTCGGCGCGTCGGGCCCGCGCGGAGGCCCGCGTGGTCATCAATGCGACCGGGCCGTTCACCGACTCCGTGCGCCAGCTCGCCGAGCCTGCGGCGAAACCGATGATCGCGCCGAGCCAGGG
>JAJAZN010000033.1 GCA_026785685.1 Thermoleophilia bacterium | reverse complement strand
GAGCCGTTCAGAGCGCCGGAGCCAGACGCGGTGCACCCCGACCGAGAGAACGAAGGGGAGTAAGACACGGAGCTGCCGGTGAGCGAGTCCAAAGCGGGCCAACCCAAGCTGCCTGAGGTCGAGCGCGAAGCTGTGTCGCTGACGCCGGAGGAAGAGGAGGAACTCAAAGAGGACACCAAAGCTGCGGAGAGCGAAGGCATGACTCCGCCCGAGGTGGAGACACCCGAGGCGGAGACACCCGAGCCCCATCTGAGAAGGGTGCGCCCTAAGAGCACCTAACGCAATAGGAAGGGCTGTCTAAACGCGCTGGGCGGCACGCTGCTTCATCCCCGGCCGCTCAGAGATGTCCCATATCCGCGGGTCCCTGCGTCCTCGCACCGCGCTCGCCCATCACGACCGGCCACCGCGTGATCAGTGCGTTTAGGCGCTCTAAGTAGTCGAATAAGACAATAAAGACCCACGAATCGGGTCAGGCGGGTACCGAGTCGCAAGCAAAGAAGCGCCACCCTGGCAACGACCCCAGACGGGGTCCCCGCACACTCACAGCTCGGCAATGTTCCCGAGCGTCGTTCGCTCTCACGTGAGTCGTGCGCGCGGTCAGGTTGTTTCGACTTTGTAGGTGACTTTCTTGATGTTTTGGGCGACCCACCATTCGGCGTTCTTGCAGCCCCAGGCGTCCCGCTGCAGGGAGACGTAGAAGGTGCCGACCCGGCCGGCGCTCGGCTGGTAAGGCTTTGCCTTTGTTCCCGTCGGTCCTTTCGTGTTCAGCTTGCCCGGCTCGATCACGAGGTCTGAGGTTCCGAGCACACCTACGAGCTTCTGGGTGATCCGGACGCGGTAGCGCACGGCACCTTTGACCTTTGGTACCGAGACGAAGAGGTTGATCGCGCAGCCGTCCTTCCCGGATGGCCCGTCGTTCGGAGGCGGAGTCGGCACGTATCGAACCTCGACCGCTCCCCGCGTCTTCGGCGGCGGACCTGCGGTGTACCTGACGACAACCGCGTCTTTGATCGAGAACCGCGCCGCATAGTCGGCACGTATGTCAGCGCAGTCATCGCCGTTCCCGTCGAGGCCGCCCGACGTGAGGAGCCCTGCGATCTGTCCGGGGCCGGGACGCCACTTCGGGAAGTTCGTGAATTGCAGGCTCCCTCGCTCATGCCGGTTGAACACCGCAACGGTCTCAACGCCTGGTACATCGGTGCGCAAATGCGTGACCCTGTACTCCGCCGCATCGGGAAAATCCGGGACGACAGCGAAGATCGAACCGTGGCAGCCACCATTCGCGCCCGCCATTGTCAGGATCACCATCTTCGCCGTAACCGCCTGCGACCTCGACCCGGCACTCGCGGCGTCCGCATGAACTACATGCGCTCCAAACACGCTTGCCACCGATATGACCGCGGCCAAAAACAACCGGTACCGAAAAGACATCAAGCTCCCCCTAAGTCAACATAACCACGGATCCCCGGCCCTTGAACCGAATCAAACGATCCTACACACCCGTACCAATCGATGCCACTACTTCACCGAAGTACTCGGGTCGTAGCGGCCGTGAGCGCTGTCTCGAGATGCGCGGCGTCCTTACGAGCACCAGCGCTCTGCCTTCGCTGCGGCGCCTGCCCGCTGATCCTGTGGCGAGTCGGGGGTTGGCGACGAGGCTGGTTGCGCTAGCCTGGGCCAGCGTTCCGGAATACACCCTGACGAAGCGCCGCATCGTTCTAGAACGAGGACTGTCCGATCTGCTTGATCTCGGTCACGACGTAGTCCGCGTGATGTCGTACCTGCGGCCGCACGTCGTCCCAGAGGTCCTCTTGGTTGCCGAGATAGATCGCACGAGCGCGGGCGAGAACCAATCGGTGTTCTTCGGGTAGGCGAGCGAGCACCCAGTCAGCGGCTACGTCCTTCGAGCGAATCGTTCCGGTAGCGAGCGTGCTCCAGATACGAGCTAGCGTCAGGATGACGTTGCGCGTGTCCGAATCGAGGTCGTCGAGCAGCGAATCGATCCCCGCCGCGCTGGCGCGGGCGAGGTCGCTATTCGGCACCGGATCGAAGATCTCAGTTGGCGACGGCCCGAGCAGCGGCGTGTTCCCAAGGAAGACCATCGTGATCAGCACCGACAGATCGGGGTTAGTGGTCGTCGGCCACGGCTCGAAGTTACCGCTCTCGAACTCGTTTCGTAGCCAGTCGCCGTACTGGAAGTCAAAGCCGGGCGGGTAACGCCACGGCTTGATCTCAGACAGGACGACGATCGTTAGCTCGATCCGTCGCCACCGTCCTTGGGGAGTGCGTCGCCCGGAGATCGCGAGCAGTCGCTCGACGAGTCGGCGTTTGTCGTTGCGTGTGGTCTGCCGCTCCGAGACGACGAGCACGTCGAGATCACTCTCAGGTTGCAGCCACCGAGAACCGCCGAGCCGAAAAGATAGGCGCCGACGAGATCGCGTCCGAGGACTTCCCGAACGAGCGCCAGCACACGATCGAGTTGCTGCTGATCAATGACGCGCATTACCGGAGGATGCCGACGACGAGAAGCCGGCGCAATCGCCGGGCACACATCGCTCGCCTGGGCCGACGTGTGGGAATGTTGCTTGAGCGTTCGGCGTCGGTAGGCGCCCTCCCGCGGCACTTGCATTCGGATCAAGACGCGCCCATGATCACGCTGGCAGCCTGAGGCTTTGGAATCTTGTAAAAGGGGCGTCGAATAGTGTCGGAAGCGCGCGTGCTCGGCTCGAACGACGGACGCTCCGGAATGCTGGGGTCTATGGGCGTGCGATTCATGCTCGCGGGTGAGGAGACGGGCGGTGGCTTCTCCCTTGTCGAGCACCCGATACCTCCTCGTTCCCTCGCAGCGCCGCTCCATCGACACACCTTCGAGGACGAGTACAGCTTCGTCCTCGAGGGACGCATCGGCGCTCTTCTGGGGGACAAGGTCGTTTACGGGGAGCCAGGAGATCTGATCTTCAAGCCGCGGGGCCAGTGGCACACGTTCTGGAATGCCGGCCACGAACCCGCCCGGATTCTCGAGATGATCTCCCCGGCCGGTTTCGAGCAGTACTTCGAGGAAATGGTCGAGCTCCTTCTGAAACCCGGCCCCCCCGAGCCGAGCGACCTCGGGGCGGTGGCTGGCCGTTACGGGCTTGAGGTGGATCGCGAGAGCATCCCTCGCCTGACACAGGAGTACGGCCTGCAGTGGGGGCCCCCGGAAGATTGAGTGCGCGGAGCTCTCCCGACCCGTCGGGCCTGGGCACGCTCATGGGATGCATCCGCGGCATACGCGAGCGTTCAGCACCGTCACCCGAGAGCGTTTGATCGAGGCTGCAGTTGTTGGTTCGGTGTTCTAGGATTGGAATCCTTGCTCCGCTCGTGTCTCGAACCGAGGTCGTTTGACGGTCTTTCGCTCAAGCTCGCTCGTCACGAACCTCACGCAGAACGAACGGCGGCTGTTAGAACACTGGACAGCGAGACAGACTTCCGAGTTGCTCCGGCAGCGAGATCGAGCCGCACAAGTGGGCCGTGCGTTTGCTTTGGACCCTCGTTGATGCCGGCCCAGAGTGCGTCGGGACTGGCGGCGATCACGTTCGGCATACCGGCGACGCGCAGCGTTGCAGCAACGCTCTGCGTCGCCGTTTGTTCGCTGCGCGTCTGCGCGTACACGAGACCGTGCCCGCGGCAGCCACGACTACCGAGATCGCAATCACCACGACGCGAAGACGGTGCCTTCGCTCACTGAGTCCGGTGTCCTTTCCTCTCTCGTTGACTCGTCCAGTGTTGCCATGATCTCACGCCTCCTTGGTTGGATCGAGGGCTGATCGAATCAGGTTCCGCTCCGGTTGCCTTCGGGGATAACCCCCGGCTACCCGGGATCTCGGGGTTATCTCTTATGGCCTTCAAGCGGCGCAGACCACAGATCCATCTCGGTGCTGTTCCTATTGCGGTTCTGGTCTGGCCGTTGCCGTGGCACGACCACAGTGACGTGCCTCCGGCTCGTGTTCCTGCTCCTCGTTCTCACGCTTCCGCTCCTTCCATCGACGGATCAGGCCAGTGCCGCGCAGACGGCAGCCGAGAAGTCGGGCGCGTCGGGATCGTCGAATCCGATCACCTTGGCCGAGCCGCGCACGGTGACCCCCGTCTGGTCGTCGAAGACGAGATGGCCGATGTCGTGGAAGACGAGCCCGAGGCCTGGAAGGTGGAAGGAGATTCCCTGACCGTTGAGGGTGTTGATTCCGTTAGGGCGGAAGATCGCGTTCTGATGGGCTTCGTCGCGAACTGTCATGCTGCCGAGCGTGATTCGGCCGACGTAGTGGAAGTGAATCTGGATCCGGACCGAGTCGCCTGCGGCGTCGAAGTACTCTGCCCCCGAGATTGTGGTTGTGATCACCTCGACCGCCCCGCACGGCTCGTGGACGACGGTGATCGGGTCGAGCTCGAACTGGAAGTGCTGCGGCGGGGCCGCGCTCGCAGAGGTCGCGAGGGCAAGGCAGCCTCCGGAGAGGAGGACGATCAGGAAGGTGCGCATGCAGGTCCTTTCGTTTCGGGAAGCGGATGAGGTCTCACTTGGCCTTCGACCAGGGCTTCGAGGTCAGGACGAACGATCGGTCGCGACACGTGTCCTTCACGTCGGTGAAGGTGAGCGTGTCGCCGTCCAGGTGCCACTCGTAAGCACCTGCCTCGGGCGTTCCCGCCTGGGTGGGGCACTCCGGATCGGCGGCGAGGACGATCCGGTCGCTCGATAGCTCGATTGGATTTCCGACCGGGAAGCTCGGTCCCTCCGGTGGCTGGAAGTACGCCTCGGTCGCGGAGGTGACGATGAGCTCCCACTCCCCCGGCGGGTTTGGCTCTTCGAGCTCGGGGCCAGATGGCCCGAGCGTCGTCGTGTAGGTACCGATGAGTGCGCTGGGCGTTGCCTGCGAATCGGCTGCCGGGTCGGGCTGATCGTCTCCGCCGCAGCCGGCGAGCGCGATGATCGCCGCACCGGACACGAGCGCGGTGAGTACGCGAGATCTGCGGTCTCGAGTTCCAACGTGTGCTTCTCGACTCATGATTGTTCCTCTCCGATCTGCGATCGTTGCGTGATCGCGTTTACTGGACGTACTGTGCGCTCATGTACTACGACGCAGCTACAGCGGCGCTAAGCGATGACTAACGATGCTGCGGAATCGGCTCGATCCTCGCGAGGCCAGATCGCGTTCGGCGTACTCGGCCCGCTCGAGGTTCGGATCGGCGGCCAGGTCGTCGGGCTGGGCGGAGCGAAGCAGCGCGCCGTCCTCGCGATGCTGCTTCTGCAAGCCAATGAGATCGTCTCCAGCGATCGGTTGATTGCCGGCCTCTGGGGCGAGTCGCCGCCGGAGACGGCGTCGACCGCACTGCACGGCTACGTCTCGCAGCTGCGCAAGCTCCTCGAGCCGACGCGGGAGGCCAGGACGTCGGGGACGCTTCTCGAGACGCGACCTCCCGGATATGCACTTCGCGTCGAGGAAGGGCAACTCGACCTGCAGCGGTTCGAGCGGCTCGTCGCGAGCGCGAGACGAGACCTCGCCGAGGCGCGGTCTGAGCGGGCGAGCGTCGCCCTCGCCGAAGCGCTCGGCCTGTGGCGCGGCGCTCCGCTCTCCGACTTGACTGGGCAGCCGTTTGCAGATGTGGAAGCCCGGCTGCTCGAAGAGCTCAGGCTCGCCGCACAGGAAGACCGGCTTGATGCCGACCTTGCGCTCGGCCGCCAGCGCGGGCTGATTCCCGAGCTCGAATCGCTCATCCGGCAGAACCCCTTGCGCGAGCGCCTTCACGAGCAGCTGATCCTGGCGCTCTACAGGGCCGGCCGGCAAGCCGACGCCCTCCAGGCATATGCGGACACGCGGCGTGTGCTCGTCGACGAGCTCGGGATCGAGCCGGGACGGAACCTCAAGAGCCTCGAGCGCGCCATCCTCCTCCAGGACCCCGCGCTCGACCTCGCGCCTCTGAGCGGCGAGTTTGCTGGCTCGGCGGCTTCTCGGCAGCCGAGCAGCGGCCAGGGAGACCGTCGCGAGCCGGCCGCCTCGTCGCTCCCTGGATCGCGGCGCCGGTGGACAGCGATCCTCGTTGCGTGCGTTCTCGCCGCGGTCGCTGCATTCGCGCTAAGAACGGCCCCGGGCGGCGCTCCCCCGGCGCGGGCGGACGCGGTTCCGGGCAACTCCGTCGCGCTCGTGGATCCCGACAGTGACGGGGTGGTCGCACGGGTCGGGGTCGGCCATCACCCTACGAGCATCAGCGCGGGCGAGGGTGTCGTCTGGGTCTTGAACGGCGACGATCAGACAATCTCACGGATCGACGAGGCAACGAAGCGGGCGAAGACGTTCGCGATCGGAGCGACGCCGACCGAGATCGTGGCCGGTGCCGGTGCGGTCTGGGTCGGCGTCGACGGCGGCAGAGCGGTCGTGCGGCTCGATCGCGACTCGGCCGTCGTCGATCGAACGATCAAGCTCTCGGGCAACACATCCGGCAGCTCGGGCACTAGCTCGGGCGGATCGACGATCGCCGTCGACGACCAGGCCGTCTGGGTCATCAATCCCGATCGCACGATCTCGCGGATCGACCCGAGAACGAACCGGGTGGTCGCAACGATTCGCGCGAGGGCAGCGAACACGGTTGCCGTCGGCGAGAGCGTGGTCTGGGTCGTGAACATCGACAGCTCGCTCACTCGAATCGACCCGGCGACGAACAGCGTCCGAGCGACGATCGAGATTCCCGCGAACAGCTTGACCGGCGTCGCCGTCGGCGCGGGCTCCGTCTGGGCGACAGACCCG
>JAJAZN010000032.1 GCA_026785685.1 Thermoleophilia bacterium | reverse complement strand
CCGCGATGGGAGAGCGTATCGCGAACGCACCACCTGCATCCTTCTGCGCGCTTCGCGCGATCCTGAAGGGCCCCCGGGCCTCACTCGGCTCGGAGCGTTGTCGTTGCCGGCTTCAGCCTGTCTCCCGGGGTTTCCGCGCTTGCCACAGTTGCGCGGGAAGCAGGCCCCAGAGGGGCACTTCGCGCAGCGACGCGCGGACATTGCGCGACTCGGCCGGGAATGCAGCCCGGACCCGTATGTGACGGCCGCGTAGGAGCAACCGGAATGCAGCCCTCGCTCGAGGCGCATGCCACCGCGAGGTGACGACGATGATCTCGCGCGCGCCTACCCGGCGAATGTCGTTGAGAGCGTTCGTGGCGTTCCCGACCGTCGTCCGGGCGTCCGGGTCGACGACGAGCTCACAGGAGCGTCCTCGCCACGCTGCCGCCATCAGCTCGGCCTCCGATCGCGTGCCCGATACGCGCGCCCACCCCGAGAGCACGACGACGTCATTCTCCGTCGCCACCTCTGCGGCGCGCGCGAGTCGTGCCGCTCCGATCGGATGCATCTCGCCTCGCCCGCCGTCCGAGTAGCCGAGCACGACGATGACGCGCGGTGCCGGGCGGGTCACGAGCCGCGGCGGCGCAGCCAGCGAAAGAAGAGCAGCGTGCCGATAACGGTGACGACGAGCTTGAGGGCCTTCTTCCCCTGGAGCTTCGACTCGCCGCTTGCGCGTTCGCGCATGTGCACGGCGACCTCTTCGACGCGCAGGCCCTCCGACTTCAGCCGCAGCAGCGCCTCGACCTCGGGGGCTCCGCTCACGTATGGCTCCGCCATCACGAGCATCGCCTTCGCGTTCACGGCAGCCATGCCACTCGTCGGATCGTGGAACGGGCGCCCGAGCCTGATGTGCATCGCCTTCTGTAGCAGGCCGATCCCGAAGCGACGGCTCGGCGACGGGACGTACCGATCGGCGTCGTAGCCCTCGCCCTCGGCGAACCCCGAACCGACTGCGACGTCACAGGTGTCCGATCGCACGAGGTCGAGGAGTCGTGCGAGCTCAGCTGCCGGATGCTGTCCATCGGCGTCGACACCGCCACAAAAAACGTATCCGCACTCGGCAGCCTCGCGGTACCCGGCAGCGATGCCGGCGCGCAACCCGCGGTTCTCGCCGAAGGAAACGACGGTCGCTCCCGCAGCACGCGCGACGTCGGCCGTTCCGTCCGTCGAGCCGTCGTCGATCACCAGCACGTCCGCATCAGGCAGCGTCGAGTGAAGCTCCGCGAGCACTGCGGGAAGGTTGGCCTCCTCGTTCCAGGCGGGGATGAAGACGACCGTGTCTGTGTCGGGAGTCATGGATTCAAGGGTACAGCGCGAAGGAATCGATGTCGTGTTAGCGTCGAGGTGTCAGCCTCCGTCCTGAAAGGAGACCGAAGTGTCGGGTATCGACGCCAAGTCGAATGCGATCTACGACCTCGTCGAGGAGGGCTCTGGAGTCGAGCAACTCACGACGGGCTTCACGTTCACGGAGGGGCCGATCTGGCATCCCGCCGAGCAAGTGCTCTACTTCTCCGATATGCCGGCGGACATCCGCCGCAAGGTGACGCTCGACGGCACCGTGACCGATGTCCGGAACCCGTCGTTCAAATGCAACGGGATGACCCTCGACCATGATCTCAACCTGCTCGTCTGCGAGCACGTGACGAGCTCGCTCGTCCGTGAGCGGCCGGACGGCGTGCGCGAGACACTTGCGTTCCACTGGCAGGGCAAGTACCTCAACTCCCCGAACGACGTCACCGTCCGCACCGACGGGACGATCTACTTCTCGGACCCGTGGTACGGCCGGTTCCCCGGCTTCGGGATCGAGCGCGCCCGCGAACTCGGCTGGCAGAGCGTCTTCCGCATTCCCCCCGGCGGCGGCCAGGACGAGCTCGACCTCGCGGTAGCGGAGGACGAGTTCGACATGCCGAACGGGCTGTGCTTCTCGCCCGACGAGTCGCTGATGTACATCAATGACACGCCGCGGGCGCACATCAAGGTCTTCGACGTCAACGCCGACGGCACGTTGTCGAACGGCCGCATGTTCTTCGAGGGCGTCGGCACCGGCGTGATCGAGGAAGGCATCCCAGACGGCATGAAGGTCGACGAGCTCGGCAACGTCTGGGTGACGGGGCCGCAGGGCGTCTGGGTCATCTCACAGGAGGGTGAGCATCTCGGCACGATCGAGGTGCCGGAGTCCGTTGGCAACCACACCTGGGGTGGTCCGGACTGGCACACGCTGTTCATCCCGTCGTCGTCGTCCGTCTACACGATTCGCACCAAGGTCGGACCTCGGCGCGAGCCCTACATGCGATAGGAGGCTGTGATGTCTGATGCATTGACGCTCGATCCTGACCGCTGCGCGCTGATCATCCAGGATCTGCAAAACGATGTGATCATCGAAGGCGGCGCCTTTGCCGAGTCTGGCTCCCCGGCTCATGCGAAGGAGCAGAACGTCGTCGCGAACGTCGCCGATCTCGCGGCGGCATGTCGGGCCAAGGGCATTCCCGTGCTGCACGTCTGGTACATCGTCGAGCCGGGAGCTCCCGGCCTGAAGCTCAATGCGCCGCTCTTCAACGGTGTCGTCGAGACGGGTGCGCTCGTTCGTGGCACCTGGGGCGCGGCTCCCGCAGACGGCCTCGAGGCGCAGGAGGGCGACTACATCATCGAGAAGATGCGGATGAGTGCCTGGCAGGGGACGCGTCTCGAGAACATGCTCGAGGGACTCGGTCGTGACACGATCATCATCACGGGCGCATGGACGAACATGTCGATCGAGCACACGTCGCGTACAGGTGCCGACAAGGGCTATTCGATGGTCGTGCCCGAGGACGGCACCTCGACGATGAATGCCGACTGGCAGAACGCGTCGATCAACTATGCCCTCCAGAACGTCGCTTCGGTGACGACCTGCGCCGCCGTGAAGGCTGCGATCGGGGCGTGAAGACCCGGGCCGGGCTCTTCCGGGCGGTCGGCGAGCCTCTCGAGGTCGTCGAGATCGACCTGGCGGAGCCCGGCCGAAACGATGTCGTTGTTCGCATCGTTGCGGCAGGAATTTGCGGCACCGACCTCCACCAGGTGAAGGGCGAGTGGCAGCGCCCGACGCCAATGGTGCTCGGGCACGAGGGCGCCGGCGTCGTCGAATGGGCGGGGGACGCGGTCGACTCCGTCGCCGTCGGCGACGAGGTGGTGCTCTCGTGGGCGCCGTCGTGCGGCCACTGCGCTGACTGCGCCCGCGGTCGCCCCGCCGCCTGTGTCCCGCTCCACCGGGCGATCGGCAACGGCACGCTCGTCGACGGGACGACCGGGATGTCGCTCGACGGCGCCACGGTCTATCGCGGCACCGCGCCCGGTGCGTGGGCCGAGCGCGTGGTCGTCTAGTCGCAGGTCGCGCTCCCAACGCACGGGGCAGTGCCGCTTCGCGATGCCGCCCTGCGCGGGTGCGCGGCTCTGACCGGCGTCGGCGCGGTTCTCTTTGCAGCCCGCGCGCAGCCGGGCGGCGT
>JAJAZN010000031.1 GCA_026785685.1 Thermoleophilia bacterium | reverse complement strand
GGGGGCTGCTGGGCTTTTCACCCCGCGGCCGCCCCCGGGCGGCGCGGGCCCCCCCCCCCCGTGGGCGGCGCGCGACTCTGCCGTGCCGTGACGGACGACGGGTAGCTGCGAGATGCCGTAGCGCTGCATCAGCTCGATTGCAATGCCGACCTTCTTGGTCGACTCGATCGTGACGAGGTCGGGGAGGTCGTTCTCCTCGCTGCGCTTGAAGCGCAACACCTCGTCGATCGACGGCGGTGGCGTTGTCCGCTCGAGGAAGCCGTACTGCAGCATCCAGTTGTCGTCGTAGAACTTCGAGAGGTAGGAGCGGCCGCCATCGGGGAGCAGCATGAGCACGCGGGCGTCGGGGCCGAACCGTGCCGCCACCTGAAGGGCGACCCACGCGGTGGATCCACAGGAGCCGCCGACAAGGAGGCCCTCCTCGCGCGCAAGCCGCCGAGCCGTCAGGAACGAGTCACGGTCGGAGACGCGGATCCACTCGTCCACGACCTCGGCGTTCATCGTCTGCGGCCACGTGTCCTTGCCGATTCCCTCGACGAGATAGGGGCCGAGTGGATGGTCGGCGTCCTCCGTGTAGACCGAGCCCTCGGGATCCGCCCCGATGATCTGCACCTCGGGCCGATGCTCCTTGAAGTACCGCCCGACACCCGAGATCGTTCCACCCGTGCCGACGGAGATGACGATCGCGTCGATCTCCCCGCCGTCGGTCTGCTCCCAGATCTCGGGGGCGGTCGTCTTGTAGTGCGCCTCCGGATTGGCCATGTTCGAGTACTGATCAGGCTTGAAGCCACCGGGGATCTCCTCCGCGAGGCGATCCGACACGGAGTAGTACGACTCGGGCGAGTCGTGATCGACAGCCGTCGGAGTGATCACGACCTCGGCGCCGTAGGCGCGCAGGGTGGAGATCTTCTCCTGGCTCATCTTGTCCGGCATCACGAAGATGCAGCGGTACCCTTTCTGCGCCGCCGCGATCGCGAGACCGACACCCGTATTGCCCGACGTAGGCTCGACGATCGTGCCACCCGGGCGGAGCTTGCCCTCGCGTTCGGCGGCATCGATCATCGCGAGCCCGATGCGATCCTTGTTCGAGCCGCCGGGGTTCAGGTACTCGAGCTTTGCCAGCAAGGTCGGTGGCACGGTAGCGCCGAAACGGTCGAGCCGCACGATCGGCGTATTGCCGACGAGGTCGAGCAGCGTGGGGTACGTCCGATTCATGGGCCGAACACTACGCGCGCAGCGCACGTCCAAGAAGCGCATCCCTCAGGAACGAAGGAGCCGACGTGCCCCTTCGACGCTGCCGCTCCGCTCCGAAAGGCTCTGAATTTCGACATGCTCGCCCGATTGTGGGGAGTGAATGATCTTGCCGTGTCCGATGTAGAGCCCGACGTGCCCTAACCTGTGGAAGAACACGAGGTCGCCGGGTCGGAGCTGGCTACGGCTGACGGGGCGACCGTAGCTGTACTGGGCTGCGGCGTTGTGCGGTAGATCGACGCCGAGTCTGCCGTAGACGTAGGCGACAAGCCCGGAGCAGTCGAACCCGCTCGGTGACATCCCCCCGTAGCGATCCAGGCTTAGTGCCGGAAGTGCCGGCGTCCGGCGAAGACCATCGTCGCACCTGCATCCCGCACCGCCGTGATGACCTCGTCGTCACGCTTGGAGCCACCCGGCTGGATGATCGCGCCTATGCCTGCCTCGAGTGCGATGGCGGGACCGTCCACAAAAGGGAAAACGGCGTCGGAGGCGAGAACGGCCTCGTCGAGCGAGTGCCCATGCTCCCGCGCCTTCTCGACCGCGATTCGCACCGCGTCGACACGACTCATCTGCCCGGCCCCCACTCCCAGAGTCTGGCCATTCCGGACGATCACGATCGCATTCGAGAGCGTGTGCTTCGAGATCGCCCAGGCGAAGAGAAGGTCGTCCCACGTCGCGGGAGCAACCTCGCCGCAGACGACGTTCATTCCATCGAGGGGATCGGGCCCGCTGTCGCGCTCCTGCACGAGCATCCCTCCGAGCACCCGCTTCAGGTCCCACTCGGACGGATCTGCGGAGCGTCGTTCGCCGTCGTCGAGAATGCGCACTCCGGGCTTCTGGACGAGGGCCTCGATCGCCACGGCGTCGTAGCCGGGCGCGAAGATGACCTCGACGAACTGCTCGGCGAGCCGCTCGCCCAACGCTGCGCTGACGGGCCTCGTCAGCACGACAACGCCACCGAATGCCGATACAGGGTCGCCCGCAAGAGCTTTCTCGTACGCCTCCTCGATCGTGTCTGCCACTCCGACGCCGCACGGATTGGCGTGTTTCACGATCACGCACGCGGGACTGTCGAACTCGAGCGCGAGCAGCCTGGCGGCAGAGAGGTCGTTGAGGTTGTTGAACGAGAGTTGCTTGCCGTGGAGCTGTTCGACGCGTGCCAGCAGGTGAGTGCGCGCACCTCGCTCGGCATAGAAGACCGCCTTCTGGTGCGGGTTCTCGCCATAGGAGAGGTCGAGCGCGTGGTCGAGCACCGGCACAAGAGTCTCGGGGAAACCGAGCCCCCGCGAGAGCCATTGCGTGACCGCACTGTCGTAGGCGGCGGTCGTCATGAAGACGCGAGCGGCAAGCTCGCGGCGCGTCTCCACCGAGACATCCCCGTCCCGCAACTCGGCGAGAACGCGGGCGTAGTCCTTCGGCCGACACACGGGGATCACGTGCGCATGGTTCTTCGCCGCGGCACGAAGAAGCGCAGGGCCGCCGATGTCGATCTTCTCGATCGCATCGTCCCACTCGACATCGAGCCGCGAGACGGTCTGCTCGAACGGGTACAGATTGACGCAGACGAGATCGATCGGAACGATCCCGTGCGTCTCGAGGTCGGCAACATCCTCGGGAACATCGCGGCGGGCGAGGATACCGCCGTGGACTGCAGGGTGCAGGGTGACGACGCGATGCCCGAGCATCTCGGCGAAGCCGGTCAGGTCCTCGAGCGGCGTCACCGGTAGCCCCTCGTGGGCGAGCAGCTGAGCCGTGCCACCGCTCGCAACGAGCTCGAACTCGAGGCGCAGCAACTCCTCCGCGAACGCGGTGACGCCGGTCTTGTCGTAGACGGAGAGAAGTGCTCGCCTCATGCCGCGAGCAACTCCTTCACGACTTCTGGGAGGAGGCGATGCTCGACGACGCGGATCCGCGCGTGCAGTGTCTCGGCCGTGTCGCCCGGCAAGACGGCCACCACCTCCTGCGCGAGCACGGAGCCGGTGTCGACGCCTTCATCGACGAGATGAACCGTGGCTCCGGTCTCGGCCGCCCCCGCCCCCCGAGCGTCCTCGACCGCGTGGGCGGCGGGGAAGGTAAGAAGCAGCGCCCGGGGGCCCTTTACCCCACGAACCGGGGAGCGGGTGCGG
>JAJAZN010000030.1 GCA_026785685.1 Thermoleophilia bacterium | reverse complement strand
TTGCAGCCCTTGCCGTCGACGACGATCCGCACGAGTCCGTGCCGGATGTTGCGGCAGGCCTCGATCGTCGTCGGCGCGTCACCCGCCGCCGTCGCGTATGCGACGGCGCCTGCGAGCACAACGAGTGCGGCGCCCGCAGCTGCGATTACCTGTCTTGTCACTTCGAACCTCCTTCGGTCGTTGATAGACCGAAAGGAGTACGCCGAACGGTCGCCGCCGCCTAGTGTCCGTTCAGGACAGACGGAGCGAGAGGCGCGATTTCAAGCGGCCGTGTGGAACGATCGGCACGCACGCGACACGAATGCGGGGAGCGAACGCCGCCCTAACGATGCCAGGGAGCGGCGAGATCGGCGTCGATCCCGTAGCGCTCGATCGCGTCCTGTACGACGTCGGGTGCGATCAATCCATCGTCGGCGAGCCCCTTGAGGGCAGTCACCGCGACATGGAACCGATCGACCTCGAAGAACTGCCGCAGCTTGACCCGGTAGTCGCTGCGCCCGAAGCCGTCGGTGCCGAGCACCGAGTAGCGACCCTTGACGAAAGGCCGGATCTGGTCGGCGAAGGCCCGCATGTAGTCCGTGGCGGCGACGAACGGCCCGACGCGACCCGCGAACGCCTGCTCCACGTACGGGAGTTGCTGCTCGTCGGTCGGATGAAGCCTGTTCCACCGCTCGATCTCGAGCCCGTCACGGCGCAGCTCGCTGAAGCTCGTCACGCTCCAGATGTCCGACGCGATGCCATAGTCGGCCTCGAGCAGGTCGGCGCCTGCGATCACCTCGCGGAGGATCGCGCCCGAGCCGAGCAGCTGCACCCGCGGGCCTTCGAGAGCGCCCTCGCGAAGGAGGTAGATCCCGCGCAGGATGCCTTCCTCGGAGCCTTCGGGTAGCGCAGGCTGGACGTAGTTCTCGTTCATCACGGTGAGGTAGAAGAAGACGTCTTCCTGCTCCTCGCACATCCGTCGCAGGCCCTCGCGCACGATCACCGCAAGCTCGTAGGCGTACGTCGGGTCGTAGGCGCGGCAGTTCGGGATCACCGATGCGAGCAGGTGCGAGTGACCATCCTCGTGCTGCAACCCCTCCCCGTTCAGCGTCGTCCGCCCGGCGGTGGCACCGATGAGGAAGCCGCGCGCCCGGCTGTCCCCTGCAGCCCAGGCAAGATCGCCGATGCGTTGGAACCCGAACATGGAGTAGAAGATGTAGAACGGCACCATCGCGACGCCGTGATTCGCGTACGACGTCGCCGCCGCAATCCAGGAGGAGAACGCGCCGGCCTCGTTGATGCCCTCCTGCAGGATCTGGCCGTGCTCGTCCTCGCGGTAGAACATAAAGTCCTCGGCGTCCTCGGGTTGGTAGAGCTGCCCGACCTGGGAGAAGATCCCGAGCTGACGGAACATCCCCTCCATCCCGAACGTCCGGGACTCATCGGGGACGATCGGCACGATCCTCTCCCCCATTGCCGGGTCACGGACGAGCGTGTTGAGGATGCGAACGAACGCCATCGTCGTCGAGTTCTCACGCTCGCCGCTGCCCTCGAGCACCGTGTCGAACGGTGCCGGCGTCGGCAGGGGATCGGCGTCGGCGTGGCGCGCCGGCAGGCTGCCGCCGAGCGCAGCGCGGCGCTCGAGGAGGTAGCGAAGCTCCGGGCTGTCCTCTGGCGGGCGATGGAAGAACGCGCCGGTCGCCTCCGCATCGGTCAGCCGGAGCCCGAGCCGATCGCGGATTGCGAGTCGCGCCTCCTCGTTCATCGCCTTCTGCTGGTGGGTGATGTTGCGGCCCTCGCCCGCCTCCCCCATGCCGTAGCCCTTGATCGTCTTGGCGAGAATCACCGTCGGCTGCCCGTTCGCCTGCATCGCGCGCGCGTATGCGGCATAGACCTTCTGCGGGTCGTGCCCGCCACGGCGGAGGTTCCAGATCTGCTCGTCGGTCCAGTCCTCGACCATCGCCCGCGTCTCCGGATACTTGCCGAAGAAGTGCTCCCGGACGTAGGCGCCATCCTTCGACTTGAAGGTCTGGTATTCGCCGTCGACGGCCTCCTCCATGCGGAAGTGGAGCCACCCCTCGGTGTCGGCCTCGAGCAGCGGATCCCAGCCGGAGCCCCAGATCACCTTGATCACATTCCAGCCCGCGCCCGTGAAGTTCGTCTCGAGCTCCTGGATGATCTTGCCGTTTCCGCGCACCGGCCCATCGAGCCGCTGCAGGTTGCAGTTGATCACGAAGACGAGGTTGTCGAGCTTCTCGCGCCCGGCCAGTGAGATCGCACCCATCGACTCCGGCTCGTCCATCTCGCCGTCTCCCATGAAGGCCCAGACCTTGCGATCGCCCGTGTCGACGGCGCCGCGCGCGGTGAGGTACTTCATGAAGCGGGCCTGATAGATCGCCATCAGCGGGCCGAGGCCCATCGAGACCGTTGGGAACTGCCAGAACTCGGGCATCAGCCACGGATGCGGATACGACGACAGGCCGTCGCCGTCGACCTCACGGCGGAAGCGCCGGAGCTGATCCTCGCTCAGCCGCCCCTCGAGGTAGGCCCGAGCGTAGATCCCGGGAGACGAGTGGCCCTGCAGGTAAATGAGGTCGCCGCCGTGGCTCTCCGACCGGGCACGCCAGAAGTGGTTGAAGCCCATCTCGTACAGCGTCTCGGCCGACTGATAGCTCGCAATGTGGCCACCGAGCTCGGTCGACTCGGCGTTCGCCTGCAGCACGATCGCGATCGCGTTCCAGCGCACGAGCGCAGTCGCGAGCCGCTCCAGTTCCGGATCACCCGGAAGCGGCGACTCCTCGTCGACGCGAATCGTGTTGACATACGGTGTGCTGAGCCCGGCCGAGACCTTGACGCCGTACTCCTGAGCGTGGTCGATCGCCCGGTCGAGGACGTAGCTCATTCGCTCGCGGCCGTCCGTCTCGACGACGGACTCGACCGAGTCGAGCCACTCCTGCGTCTCGACGGGATCGCTATCGGGAAGTTCTGGTGTCATCGCTCTCCTGCAGAGTAGTCGAGGCGTTCGGGAGGCCGTCGCCAGTATCCTGCCCGGCGATGTCGATGCCGGATCCAGAGGACGCCTCAATAACGCAGGCCGATCAGGTCGAGCTCTTGCGCACGGCCACAGAGCTCCTCGAGGCGATCGCGCGTGACCGCGGCATGCTCGGCTCCCTCTCGGTCGAGGATCGAACTCGGCTGCTCACCGCCGCTGCGGACGTATTCGATCCCGACCCCGTCCAGCGCCGTCGGTACACGAAGGAGAAGCGCAAGCAAGAACGTGCCGCGAGCATCCGGGAGGACGAGGCGAAGCTCGCCGACACGGGTATCCGTGTCCTGCGAGAGAGGCCGGTCTTCACGACCCCGAACGCCTATCCACCGAGAGATTTCGAGCCGGCGGACGAGGCTAGTGAGGCCCGCGAGACGACGGATGAGCAGCATTGCTACGTCTGCAAGGGGCCATACCGCGAGCTGCACCACTTCTACGACCAGATGTGCCCGCCGTGCGCAGAGTTCAACTTTGCCAAGCGCTTCGAGACCGCCGACCTCGAAGGCCGGGTTGCCGTTCTCACCGGCGGCCGTATCAAGATCGGCTACCAGACAGGGATCAAGCTCCTCCGCGCGGGAGCGCACCTCGTCGTCACGACACGGTTCCCGCACGACTCCGCGGCCCGCTACGCACAGGAGTCGGACTTCGACGAGTGGGGCGATCGGCTCGAGATCTATGGTCTGGACCTCCGCCATACGCCCAGCGTCGAGGCGTTCTGCCATCACCTGCAGACGACCCACGACCGGCTCGACTACATCATCAACAACGCCTGCCAGACCGTCCGTCGCCCTCCCGACTTCTATCGTCACATGATAGACGAGGAGCTCGCGTCGGAGCACACGCTCCCTGCCGAGCTGCAGCGCCTGCTCGGCGACTACTCGGGGTTGCGGCGCTACGACATGCTGGAGAGCAATGGGCCTGTCCTCGCGGACACCGCACCCGCCGTTCTCGAGCCCACAACGTCCGCGGCGCTCTCCCAGGTTCGGCTCATGCCAGAGGAATCGAACGATCAGGGCAATCTTTTTCCCGAGGGCCATCTCGATCAGGATCTGCAGCAGGTCGACCTCAGAGACCGCAACTCGTGGCGCTTTCTCCTAGCCGAGGTGTCGACGGTGGAGCTCCTCGAGACGCAGCTCGTCAACGCGGTCGCGCCCTTCGTCCTGAACGCGCGTCTCAAGCCGATGATGCTCCGCTCCGACGAGCGCGACAAGCACATCGTCAACGTCTCGGCGGTCGAGGG
Organism: Thermoleophilia bacterium; assembly: GCA_026785685.1. Lineage (GTDB taxonomy): Bacteria > Actinomycetota > Thermoleophilia > Gaiellales > Gaiellaceae > Gaiella. The sequence continues at coordinate 23,186 of JAJAZN010000030.1, read as the reverse complement.
TCAGTTCTACCGACGCTTCAAGACGACGCGGCACCCACACACGAACATGGCCAAGGCGGCGCTGAACATGATGACGCGCACCTCCGCGACGGACTACCACGGCGACGGGATCCACATGAACAGCGTGGACACGGGCTGGGTGACGGACGAGGATCCACTGCACATCGCGGAGCAGAAGACGGCCGAGCACCGGTTCCAGCCACCGCTCGACATCGTTGACGGCGCTGCGCGCATTGTCGACCCGATCATCGACGGCACGAACACGGGCACCCACATGTGGGGCAAGTTCCTCAAGGACTACAAGCCGACGGACTGGTAGCGCCGCTACCGTGCGAGCATGATTCCGCGCGCATCGAAAGGTGCACTCGTCGAGGCCGTTGAAGGCCTCGCGGACGCTGCCATCGACCGCGTCCTCCTGACCGGCGAGCGCGTGACGTCTGCCGCCGAGGGTCGACGGCTCCTCGCGGGCGAAGCCGAGACCGAGGCGCTCGCGGACAATATCCAGCGCGTCGTCGTCCTCGCCGTTCCGGTGATCCGCACTCTCGCGAAGGGAGCGCGTTTCACGAGGGTTCCCTGGGTGATGGTCGCGTCGACGACGGTCTCCGTGGGAATCGCGATTCGAACCGGCGTGCGCGAGCTGCAGGTGATCGCCGCGCTCGTTGCCCACCGCCTGGAGACGTCCTACGGCGTTCAGCCCGATCCCGCCCTTGTCAAGCGTGTCACCGTCGAGCTCTACCTCGATCCGAAGCACGCCCCGGATCTCAGCGGCGACCGCGTACGACTCCTCCGGCTGACGCGGAAGTGGATCGTCAGCGGTGCGTTCGGGCGCAACACGTCGAAGCAGGCCGCGAAGGCCCTCGGGGCTGCCGAGAAGCTCGACGGGACGGCGCTCCGCACCCGTTGGGCCGCCCGATGACCCGGGTCTGCGTGATCGGTGCGGGCCTCGCCGGGCTCCGATCGACGACCTGGAAGCCAGCTTCCTACTCGGCGTCTCGTACCTGCTGGGGAACGACGAGTGCCGGAGGGTCGCCGGCGGGAACCAGGAGCTCGCCCGGGGCCTCGCGACCCGGCTCGGAGCCAGCGTCCGCCTTCGTACGCCCGCAACTGCCGTTACCCACAACGCGTCGGGCGTTCAGGTCGCGACGGCGGGCGGACTGGTCGACGCGGACGCCGTCGTCGTCGCGGTGCCGGTGCCGCTCCTGCAAGCGCTCACCTTCGACCCGCCGCTCCCCCGGGCGGTCGGCGAGGCACTTGCGAGCATCCGCATGTCCGTGGCGGCGAAGCTCGCTGTCCCCTTGCACGCGCCCGTCGCAGCAGACGCGGTCATGTCCGTGCCTGGGCGCTACTGGGCCTACACGACCCCATGCGACGAGGTCGGCGTCCGCACCGTCGGATCGTGGGCCGGCTCGACCCCGGTCGTCACAGCCCTCCAGGCGACTGACGGCTCGGAGGCGTGGATCGCGGAGATCCGGGAGCTCTGGCCCGAGCTCGACCTCGATGAGGCAGGCGCGGTCGTTACGACGTGGCTCGACGACCCGTGGGCACAGGGTGCGTACTCCGTGCTGATGAGCCGCGATCCCGACGAGCCATCGCTTCTCACGACGCCGGTCGGTCGGATCTTCTTCGCGGGCGAGCACAGCTCGCCGGACTGGAGCGGGACGATCGAAGGCGCCCTCAGAAGCGGTGAGCGCGCGGCAGCCGATGTGGTGCGGCTGGTTCGTTCCTCGTGAGCGAGAGCGAGGGAGCGCCGCCTCGACGCGCCTACGGCTGGCGGGACTTCGACCAGGAGGTCGTCGAGGGTCTCGTCGAGAATGACTCGCGATTCATCAACCGGCGCGCGGGTGGATGGATTGCGTCGCCGCTCCTCGGCCACTACGACACGCAGCTTCCGTGGCGGGACGACAACTTCAAGAAGGGCAGCGTCCCCGTCGGTGATCCGCCCGTGAGCTTCCGCGCCGCGCCGACCTACGTGCTCGAGCGTCCGCTGGACAACGTCATCGCCGGGCGCGAGCTGATCGCCGATGCCGTCACGGGCCGGTGGGGCAACCCCGAAACGACCCGGTTCGGAAATGAGTCGAGCGAAGGCGCGCTCGCCTGGAACGTCTTCCGAACGCTCCAGGAGGCGGGGTGCCTCAGCGTCGTCACGATGGCGCTCACCGGGTTCGAGCCTGCCGCGGAGCCAGAGCTCTTCTGCTGGGGTCGGCGGATCACACTCGATACTGCAAGCGTCTGGGAGGAGCTCGCGACGGCGCTCGACGAACTCGCGCCGGACGTGACACAGCACATCGAACCGGACGTGTGCCTCCACGTGCCCGGCTTCGGCTGGGTCGTGATCGAGGCGAGCTTCGGCCCGAGCTCCGACGCCTTCGACAATCTTGCCGCGGTCGAGGAGTTTCTCGGGCTGTACGCGGCTGCCTGCCCCGGGCTCTTCGACGAGGAGAGAATCCGGACGACACGGCTCCGCGACGTCCCTTCCCTCCTCCTGCGCACGGTCGCCATTGCTCACTCACTCAGGACGGACGGCGAGCGGGCCGTCGTCGTCGCGCTCGTGCGCGAGAGCGACACCGCCGATGTCGAGCGGCGAATCGACCGCTGCCTCGCCGGCTCGGCAGACGTCGGCTTCCGGCGTGTGACCTGGGTGTCGCTCTACCGGGCACATGACGCGGCAGATCCCGCGCTGGAGCCGCTCCGACGCTATCTCGAAGCCAAGAGCTTCGGCCTTCGCCCCGCGTTCGCGCTCCAAGACGACGAGACCGAGAAGGAGCCGACCTGAGGGCCACGCGCTCTGAATGCCCTGGTGCCCGTCTTCAACCGGGAACCCGAACGGCGCGCCGCCCGCTCCGCTGCCCGGCTGAAGCGTCCGGGCAGCCTCTGATCAAGGCCTAGGAACTGGACCATCGCCTACGCGACGCGCTCGGCCCAGTCGCCATAGAGGCCCCGGTAGGCGCCACCCCGCTGCATCAGGTCTGCGTGCGTGCCCTGCTCCACGATCTGCCCGTGGGCGAGCACGACGATGAGGTCGGCGTTCTGGATCGTCGACAGCCGGTGTGCGATCACGAATGCAGTGCGACCTGCGAGGAGCTTCTGCAGCGCCTGCTCGATCACCCGTTCGGTGCCGATGTCAACCGATGAGGTCGCCTCGTCGAGGATCAGGATCCTCGGATCGGCGAGCAGCGCCCGTGCAAACGCGACCAGCTGGCGCTGCCCGAGCGACAGCCGGAATCCGCGCTCACCGAGCTGCGTCTCGTACCCACCCTCGAGCTCGCGGATCCAGCCATCTGCTCCCACTGCGGCGGCCGCTTGCTCGATCTCCTTCATCGTCGCGTCCGGTCGGGCGAACGCGATGTTCTCCGCCACCGTTCCGGCGAACAGGAACCCCTCCTGCGGCACGACGCCGAGCTGCCTGCGCAGCGACTTCTGCTCGACATCCCGGACATCGTGGCCGTCGATCGTGATCCGTCCCTCGCGCACGTCGTAGAAGCGCGCGATCAGCTTTGCGATCGTGGACTTGCCGGCGCCGGTCTGACTGACGAGCGCCACGGACGTGCCGGCGGGAACATCGAGACTGATCCCGTGGAGCACCTCGGTGAGCTCCCCGTAGCCGAACTTCACGTTCTCGAACTGCACGTGGCCGTCGATCCGGGGCAGAGCGAGCGCAGCCGCCCCGTCGACGATCTCGGGCTCCTCGTCGAGCACCTCGATGATCTTGTCGAGTGCCGCCGTCGCCGAGAGGAAGGTGTTGTAGAGCTGGGAGAGCTGCTGCACCGGGTCGAAGAAGTTCGCGAGGTAGAGGAAGAACGCGAGCAGCGTTCCGATCGAGATCTGATCGTTGACGAGCAGGTAGCCGCCGTAGCCGAGCACGATGGCGGTCGCTAGCGAGGCGAGGAAGTCGACGGCCGGGAAGTAGAGGCCGTTGAGCACGATCGTCTCGTAGTTGGCGTCGCGGTAGCGGGTGTTGATGCCACGGAAGCTCGACTGGTTGCGCGGCTCGCGCGCGTATGACTGCACGACACGCATGCCGGCGATGTCCTCGGCGAGCGTCGCGGTGACGAGGCCGATACGCTCGCGCACGCGCCGGTAGGCACGGTTGGAACGGACGCGGAACCACACGGTCGCAAGCGCCATCAGCGGAATCACCGAGAGAGTCGCGAGCGCGAGCCGCCAGTCGAGCACGAAGAGCACGACGGCGGTTCCGACGAGCAGCATCACGTTCTGCACGAGCGAGGTGACGCCGTCGGTGATCAGCGTGTCGAGCGCCTCGACGTCGTTCGTGATCCGGCTGATGATCGCCCCGGTGCGGTTGCGCTCGAAGTAGCCGAGCGAGAGTCGCTGCAGGTGCTCGAAGAGCCGGATGCGCAGATCGGCAAGCGCGCGCTCCCCGACCCACCCCGTGAGGTACGTCTGAACCGACGAGAGCGCGAAGGTCAACAGGCCGACGAGGACGAACGCAAGCACGATCCAGACGAGCGTCTGCAGGTCGCCGCTCTTGATCCCCTGGTCGACCGCGAGCTTCGCAAGAAGCGGCGGCGCGAGCGCAACGAGCGTGAACGCGACCAGGAAGACGACGGCCCCGACGGTTCGTGCCCGATACGGCGTCACGAGCCCGATCAGCATCCGGATCCGGCGCCGTGACTGCTTCCACGACCAGTCGCCGACCTTGCCGCCCCGCTCCTCCGAGAGGTGCGAGCCTGCCTGCCAGACCTTCATGCCGACACCCCGATCTCCTGGAGCAGGCCGTACTCGTGAATCTCGCGGAAGATAGGGCTCCGCTCGAGCACCTCGCTGCGATTGCCCTGCGCCACGATGCGCCCGTGCTCGAGCACCACGATCGTGTCGGCGAGCGCGATCGTCGAGAGCCGGTGGGCGATCACGATCGTCGTTCGCCCGCGCATCGCCTCCGTCAGACCCGCGCGGATGAGTGACTCCGTTGTCGCGTCGACGGACGCGGTCGCGTCGTCGAGGATCAGGATCCGCGGGTCGATCACGAGTGCCCGGGCGATCGCGAGCCGCTGGCGCTGGCCACCGGAGAGTGTGACGCCACGCTCGCCGATCACGGTGTCGTAGCCTTTCGGCAACTCCTCGATGAAGGTGTGAGCCTGGGCCGCGCGGGCTGCAGCCTCGACGAGGCCCGGGAGGACGTCCGGCACGCCGAAGGCGATGTTGTCACGAACGCTCGCGGAGAAGAGGAACGGATCCTGGGAGATGACGCCGACCTCGCGACGCAGCGACCGTCGCGTCACGCCCCGCACGTCGATGCCGTCGATCGCGACGCTCCCCTCCTGCGTGTCGTAGAAGCGCGGCACGAGCGACGCGAGCGTCGTCTTCCCCGATCCGGAGGCGCCGATCAGCGCGATCGTGCTGCCCGCCTCGATCTCGAGGTCGATTCCCTCGAGCACCGGCCGCTTCGGGTCGTACCCGAAGGCGACGCCCGAGAAGACGATGCGACCAGGTCCCTCGGGGAGCTCGGCGGCGTCCGGAAGGTCGGAGATCTCCTCGGGCTCGTCGATCACCTCGAAGAACCGCTCTCCCGATGCCGTCGCTCGCTGCGCCTGGCCGACCCACATGCCGAGCATGCGCAGCGGCATCACGAGCATCATCAGCAGCAGGTTGAAGGCGAAGAAGCCGCCGATCGTGAGGTCGCCCTGAACGACGTAGTGCCCGGCAGCAAGCAACACACCGGCCTGCGCGAGCATGGGCAGAAACGCGAGCAGGGGCACGTAGAGCGAGCGCTGTGTGTTTGCCCGCACCGAGGCCTCGAAGACGTCGTCGGATGCGCGCCGAAACCGTCGCTCGACCTGTTCCTCCTGGGCGAACGACTTGACGATGTGGACGCCGACGATCGATTCCTCGGAGACGGTCGCCACCTCGCCGAGCTTCTGCTGGACGTCACGCAACACGGGATGCGAGACGTGGCTGTAGCGGTACGCAACCCCGATCAGCACCGGGGTGATCGCGAGGGCGATCAGCGCTAGCTTCCACTCGTAGAAGAAGAGGACAGCGGTGACGCAGACGATCGTGATCACGTGCTGCGCGAAGAAGATCAGCCCGTAGCCGAGGAAGAAGCGGATCGTCTGCAGGTCGACCGTCGCCCGCGACATCAACTGCCCCGTCTGATGGCGGTCGTAGTACCCGAACGAGAGCCGCAGCAGGCGGGCGTAGAGCGCGTCGCGCATGTCCCACTCGACGGCGAGCGCCTGCTTCCCCGAGATGAAGCGTCGACCCAGCATCAGCAAGGCTCGCAGGAGCCCGACGCCGAGGATGACGAGAATCAGGAAAGCGAGATAGTGGCCGTCCTGCCCGCCCCTGAGCTCGTTGATCACGAAGCCCGTCAGCACGATCACCGCGATCGCCGCCGCCTGGGAGAGGATCGCGAGAATCGTCGAGACGATCAGCGACGAGCGATACGGCCGCAGGAACTGCAGCAGGCGGGCGAAGGTTCGGGAGTTCGACGTGGCGATCAAGTCATGGTAGGTGCAGCATCCTTCGTCTCCGCGCCACGAAGGCACTCGCGGCGTAGCGCGCGAGCTGGATCGCAGCGACGGCTGCACACGCGTCGTCGTCTCCTGCGACGACAGCGCACCCGGCTGCGAGCGCGTCGCACGTACCCGGACGCCCTTCGAGCGACATCTGCCGTGCGAACCGTGCCGCGATGCAGCGCAGACGCTCCAGGTGCTCCTCTCGCAACTGAGTGAAGGCGTACGCAACGACCGCGTCGTGTCGCTCCCGCCGCGTCTCGCTCTCCCCGTCGCCCCGACGGGCCGCAACGACCGCGTCGGCCGTCGTCCAGATCGTGGGCGGACGGACGAGGGCCGAGAGAACCGCTGCGGGATCGGAAACAAGGCTGCCCCTGTGCGAAAGAAGGTCGTCACACGTGAGCGGTAGCCACTCGAGGAGTGCAACGCGTACACAATCGGCGCAATACCGGCCCCGGATCCGGACGTCGCAACCGTCATCAACGACGAGCGGGTCGAGAGTGCGCAGGCGTCGGTCGCCATGATCGAGCCGGGTCAGCCGGAGAACCGGTCGTTCGAGCTCCGCAAGAGACATGCCGCGGACGCTAGATCGCGACGCCGGGGTGCACAAGACGCCCTTTCGGACGTGTCCGTTTGGGGCGATCGAGCTAGACGCGCTCGAGGCGCTCGCGCAACAGCGGCAGCACGTCGTCGGGTTGCGGGTAGCGCCCGAGCATCGACTTCGTGAACACGAGCTCGCCGTCGAGGTGGACGTCGAAGATGCCGCCCGTGCCGGTAATGATCTCGATCGCTCCGATCTCGTGCTCCATCTCCTCGAGAATCCGCGCCGCCAGACTGACGGCGTTCGGCAGCGCGCCTCAGGGAACGCAGTACTCGATCCGGATCTGAGGTCGTGCTGCCATGCCTCCATTCAATCATTCGGCGTACCTGCCCCGTCGGGACAGTTCGCGGCCGGTAGCCGGACAGGCGCGATCCGAAACATTTGTCCGCAACGTGCGGACTTTCCGTGTGGGCTGCCATTGACGCCGCCGGTTCCCCGGGCATATGTTGGTCGAGCACCGAGCACGGAGTCTCCAGCGCCCAGGCGACGCAAGTCAACTGAAGCGCCAGAGAGCCGGCCAACAGGCAGGTCGCTTCGGCGACAGGTCAGTCGGCCCTGGCACTCGAGGGGAACACCGACTCGGTGCGTTTTTCGTTCCCGACCGGATCTGCTCGGGGAGCGTGATCACCTCGAGGAAAGGCTCGGTGGAAGCGAGCGTCGTGGAAGGTGAGAGGTATCGCTGGGTCGTGCTTGCGACCGGCACCGCAGCCCAGGCCGCTGTCTCCGCCTCCTGGTTCGCGATCGCCATCCTGGCGCCGGACATTCGCTCCCAGTTCGACCTGAGCCTCACAGAGATCGGAGTCGTCCTCGCCGCGTTCACGATCGGAATGACGCCGACCCTGCTGCCGTGGGGGCTGCTCGCCGACCGGGTCGGGGAGAGATCTGTCCTCCCTGTCGGCCTAGGATTGTCCGCGTGCGCGCTCGCCTTCGTCGGCATCGCACCCGGCTACGTAGCTCTCGTGCTCCTGCTCGCGGCAGCAGGCGCGCTCAGCGCCAGTGTCAACGCAGCGAGCGGCCGGGCCGTGATGCACTGGTTCGCCCCCGGCGAGCGCGGGCTCGCGCTCGGAATCCGTCAGGCGAACGTCCCGATCGGAGGCCTCCTCGCGGCGCTGCTCCTGCCCACCCTGGCGTCCGCCGTCGGGCTCGGTTGGACTTTCGGGGCGCTCGGCGCAGTCTGCTTCGCGGGCGCCGTCGCTGGCGCGGTCTTTCTCAGGGATCCGCCGGGCGGAGTTGCCCCCGTCGTCCACGGCACCTCGTCGGTGACGCTGCGACGCCCGGCCCTGTGGCGAATCTCCTTCGGGAGCGGGCTGATCATCGTCGCCCAGACAGCAACCATGAGCTTCACGGTGTTGTTCCTGCACGAGGCGCACGGCTTCTCGATCGGCTCCGCCGCCCTCGTTCTCGCCGCCTCACAACTCCTCGGAGGCGTCCTTCGAGTTGTCGCGGGAGGCTGGTCGGATCGTCTCGGCAGCAGGATCGTCCCCCTCTGCCGCCTCGCTCTCGGGGTCACCGTCGGACTCGTGCTCGTCGCCCTCGCCGCCGATGCACCGTCGTTCGTGCTCGTGCCCGTTCTCGTCCTCGCTGGTGCGATCGGGCTCTCGTGGAACGGGCTCTCGTTCGTCGCGGCCGCAGAGGTCGCAGGAGCTGGGGCGAGCGGCGCCGCTCTCGGCTTTCAGCAGACGATCCTGGGGATCGCCGGCATCGTTGCGCCGATCCTCATCGCCGCGCTCGTCTCAACGGCTTCCTGGCAGGTTGCATTCCTCATCTCGGGGCTCTTCCCGCTGCTCGGCTGGGCTTTGATGCACCCGCTTGCGGGCCGCACCGGGACTGCCTCGACGGAGGCCGTCACCCACGCCGGGTAGTGCGGCGTCTCACAACGTTTGACCGGAAAGAGCATTGTTGTGAGACACCGTACTACTGCAATCAGCATGAGTGGGGTGTCCCGCAATGATCATTTCGGGTCTACCGCTGCGGGACACCCCACTAGGAGTCGAATCAGGGTCATTCCCGATAGACGCGACAATGGGCTTCAGCGAGGCTGCAGCCATGACAACACATGCGATAGACCAAATAGCAGTGAAGCGGCTCGAACGGAGTCGCTCAGACGGAATGGTCGCCGGCGTCTGTGAAGGCCTGGCGCGCTACTTCGACCTCAATCCCGCGTTCTACCGGGTCGTCTTCGTCATCCTGACGCTCCTCGGCGGCGCGGGCATCCTCATCTACCTGGCCGCGGTGCTCGTGATTCCCGAGGAGGGCAAGCCCGACTCGATCGCGGCCGAGGCCCTGCGTGGTAGGCGAGAGCGTCCGTGGCCGTTGATCGGCGTCGGCCTGATCGCCGTCGCAGCCGCGGTACTTCTCTCGCGGGCAACCCTCTGGCCGCAGGGCGACGCAGCCTGGGTTCTCGTGCTCCTGGCCGGGGCCGTGATCCTCTGGACACAGCGCTCCTCACGGACACCGTCGACGGAGATCGTCTTCACGAACGACGGCACACCGGTCGAGCGTCCCTCACGCGGTGGCCACGTGATCGCCGTCATCTCGGTTCTCCTTGCAGTGCTGGTCGTCGCTGTCCTGACAGCGGCTGCCACGGTGGCAACCGTCTTCCACGTCGACGTGCGTAACGGAGTCGGCGAGCGCACCGACCAGCCGGCGCTCGCGGCAGGGGTACAGCCGCAGTACAAGCTGGGTGTCGGCGAGCTCCGGCTCGACCTCACCGGAACGCGGTTCCCGGTCGGTGAGACGCGAATCGATACGCGGGTTGGCATCGGCTCCCTGATTCGCGATCTCGACCCCGACGTCGTCCTGCTCGACGTCCATCTTCCCGATGGCGGCGGCGACGCGATCATCAACGCCGTCGCGCTCGATCGACCCGGCGTGCGGTTCCTCGCGCTGTCGGTCTCCGACGCCGCCGAGAGCCATGTGTCAAACGTCCTCCGGAAGCTGCAGCTCTCGAGCCGCCATGAGCTGACGCTCTGGGCGACACAACACCGGCTCGTGTAGCGCTCGCTGCCGCGCCTGGGCGCACGCCGTGGCTACGGTCAACAGGTGCGCAAGGTAATCACACTTCTCGCCGTCGTGCCTTGGGCGTGGTGTGTCCTCGTGGCGGCGCTCGACCGGCGACACCGTCTTTCGCTCGACGATGTAGAGCCGCTGGCCGACGGCCCACTCGTGTCCGTGATCGTGCCCGCACGGGACGAGGAACGCGGCGTGCAGGCAGCGATCGCCTCCCTGGCCGCTCAGGAGTACGGCGCGCTCGAGGTGATCGTCGTCGATGACGAGTCGACGGACGCGACCGCCAGCGAGGCGGGAGCAGCAGCAACCGATCGCGTACGCATCGCCTCGGGGCTGCCCGTGCCGACGGGTTGGGTCGGCAAGTCGTGGGCCTGCCATCAGGGGTTCGAGCTCTCACGGGGGGAGTGGCTTCTGTTCACGGACGCCGATATCCGTCACGCTCCCGACACGATCGGGCGGGCACTCGCTCTCGTCGAGGCACGGAAGGTTGAAGGCGTGACGCTCCTCCCACTGATCGAGACCGCCGGGCTCGTCGAGCAGACGATCCAACCGGCAGCCGCGGTGCTGATCCGCTCCTTCGTGGCACCCGGACCGCTCGTTCGCTCACTGCGCACGCCGGTTGCGATTGCCGCGGGCGGCTTCATCCTCGTCTCGCGAGCCGCGTACGAAGGGGTCGGTGGCCACGAAGCGATGCGCCACGAGCTGGTCGACGACCAGATGCTCGCCATTTCGCTCAAGAAGGCCGGCACCCCACTCGCTCTCGCCGGATCGGGCGGGCGCGTCCGCGTCCGCATGTACGTCGGCACCCGGGAGACACTCCGCGGCTGGCGAAAGAACACCTCGGCTGGGCTTGGCGGCTCGGTCGCCGTCGCGGCAGTTCTCGCCGGGTCGGCTGTCGTCTCTGCCCTCGCACCCACGGTCGCATTGGTCCGAGGGCCACGCCTCGTCGGCGCCCTCGGCCTCGCTCTCCAGGTCGCAGCGCGGGCTGCCTCGAACGAGGTGTGTCCCACGCCGAGGCGGACGTGGCCCCTGTTTCCGGCCGGAGCGTTGTCTCTCTCGGTCATCTCACTCGTCAGCTCGACCGATCGGCTCCGCGGCGGTGTCGTCTGGCGCGGCCGTCGCTACAGGCCCGGGACGACGAGCTCTGGAGGCCAGTTCGAGAGCTCATGCTGACGACGCTGGTGGAGGTCGCGCGAGTCCGGCGCGGCCGCCCCGGCCACACTGTCGGCTACGTTGGGAAGGGTTCAACCAGGCAGGCGCTTCACGGAGAAACCCACCAAAGGAGGATGCGATGACAACCGATACGCGACTGACGTTTTCGACCCGAGTTGATATCCCCGTCGACGCCCGCGTGGCGCTCGTGGAGCTGCTCAACGCGCGGCTAGCCGATGCATTTGATCTGTACTCCCAGCTCAAGCAGGCGCACTGGAACGTGAAGGGCAGCGACTTCATCCAGTTGCACGCGCTCTACGACACGGTCGCGGCGGATGTCATCGACTTCGTCGACCTGATCGCCGAGCGGGCGACGGCCCTCGGCGGGCTTGCGCTCGGCACTACCCGGCTTGCAGCCTCAGCCTCGTCGCTCGACGAGTACCCCCTTGATGCAGTTGCCGGCAGCGACACGATCGTCGTGGTCGCAGATCGCTTGGCAGCGTTCGGAAACGCCGTCCGCGCCGACATCGGAGCATCCGTGGAACTCGGCGACGAGGACACGGCCGATCTCTTCACGGAGGTCTCGCGCGCGATCGACAAGCATCTCTGGTTCGTCGAAGCTCACTTGCAGTCCTAGCCCCCTACGCCGCCGCAGCGAACCCGTGGAGCATGCTGTCGGCCGGATCGCCACCACCCCAGAACGCCCGCTGTGCCTCGGAGCCGCGGGCACGGTAGGCGAGCTCGAGATGTGCGGGGAGTGGATCCCAGCAGCCGACGTCGCGCACGTACGACGCGCCGGCCTCTGCGAACAGGACGAGGTTCGACGTCGCCGCCCCCATGAAATGGCCGACGTGTGTGGTCAGCTCGAGGCCGATCAGCGGCTCGGCTGCGACCGGCAGGGCCTCGGTGCTGGAGCCTGCGGCGAGAAGGCACTGGTTGAGGTGCCGGCACCAGGCGACGAGGTCGCCGTCCTCGAGTACCCGGGTGCAGGTCACGTAGGCGCGCGAAAGAACGGGCGCGCGTGCCGCGATGGAGATCACGAGCTCGATCTCGAACGTTTGACCGGCAAGCGCTCCACGTCGTACGGCGACGAACTGGCCGAGCGCCGACCCGTGTTCAGTCCAGCGACGCGGCTCTTGCAGCGCTGCGGCGGTAGCCGCCGCCGAACGCACCGGAACTGCCGGGTAGGTGTGCCAGCTCTGATGCTCAGAGGGCGCGGCGGGCGGCGATAGCGCGCCAAGCGAGCCGTCGTCCAGACGCCTTGCCGGTTGGAAGGCGTCGCGTGCCGCGACGTCCTCGAACACGACGCCCCACCCGCGCCGCTCGGAGTCTTGAACGGCTGCGCCAAACCACGTCCCGAACAGCCGCTCGGCGCCGGCCACGAGCTCGTCGCCGGTCAGCCGGCCGCGGGCTCCTGGCTCATCTGCGCGGAAGCGGTCGCGGCCGAACGCGCGGTGGAAGCCGATCAGGTCACGGGCCGTGAGCCGGCGGTAGTCCGCACGGTGCCACGCCGTGGCGAGGATCGAACGGGCCAGCCGCAGATCGTGGAGCGACCGCTCGTCGCGGTCACGTGCGTAATAGGCAGCGTTCAGGAAATCGGTCACCCACGGCGCGGCCGTTGGACCGGCGACGGACGATCCGAGCATGCCGGCTACCCCGAACGAGCCGGCGATCTTGCCCGGTGACACGAGCTCGGATCGATCATCTGTCTCGGCCGTGAGCGACGTGGTGTCGCCTGATCCCTGGCTCCCGGTCGGCACAGGTTCGTGCTTCGGCTCACGGCTTCTCACGACAGTGTCGTGCGAACTCGGCCGCGGCGACTGATAGTGCGTTGTTGCATCGGAACAGCTCCTTCGTCATCGAATGCGCTCGACGCTGCCCCCCGCCGGGTAGTACGGCAGCTCACAGGTCAACCGCCAGGTGGCTTTCGGCAGCGGGTTGACGTTGCCCGCCACCGTGAGGGGCGCCTCGTCTACCGAGCGCCCCTCACGGTCTCGACGATCTCAGGCAGCTTGTGAGGCCGTCTGAGCGGCAGGCACAGGGTTTGCGAGCCGGGCGACGCCCCCGACGAGAAGCAGCCCGAAGCCGACCTTGGCCAGGATGTCGACGATCGCAAAGATTCCGACCTCGACCGAGAGTCCGATTGCCTGCGACCCTTCCGTTCCGAGAACCCAAACGATCGGGTACACGAACCACAGGACGACCAGCGTCCAGAGCAGGCGATCGTAGAGACGCGCGTGCTCGAGGCCTCGATCGCGGGCTGCGGCGCGGATCGGGATCAGGACCTCGTAGAGGACGACGAGGAACGCGATGCACCCGAACGCGTACCAGGCGTACTTGACCGTGGTGTCGACGGTGAGAGCGCCAATTGCCCCCGTGACGATCATCAGCACGTCGGCACCGATCACGGTTCCGAGTAGCGCATTTCTGTCACGCGCCTGTCCGAGGCTCTGCAGCCGCGGCATCGCAACTGTCATCAACCCGATCAGGAGCAGTGGGGTCGTGAAGACCCAGTCGATGTAGCGGGCGTAGTACACGACCCGTCCGTCCACGATGAACGTCCCTTGACCGTTCGCCATGGCAAAGTAGGCGAGTGAGGCGATCGCGAGCACGAGCGAGCTCACGACGACGTGGTGCTTCCGGTCGGGTTTAACAGAGCGCCCGAGAATGAGAATCAGGATGAGGCCTGCTGCCATCCCGATTGCTCCGATCCAGAGCCATGTGGAAACCATGGCTTATCACTTCCTTCGGTTGTATTGTCCATGTTTTGTACAAAAGACGATACAGGATGCCATTACCTCTCCGCGGCATACCGAAACCAGACGGGAAAGGTCGTCCGGCCAGGATAGCGTCAAAACGGAGGTGAGTGCACCCCTCCAACGAGCACTCCATCCATCACAATCCCTGGATGCCAACCAAATCGCAACGAGACATAGGGCTTGAGGGATGAGCGTCGCCCTGCTCCTCGCGCAGACCGCTGCCACACTCTTCATGGCGGGCGTGATCTGGATCGTGCAAACGGTTCACTACCCGCTTTTCGCAGGCGTCGGACGTGATGAGTTCCGCGAATATGCGCAGGGCCATCAGCGACGAATCACGCCCGTGGTCGGGATCGCGATGCCCGTCGAAGCAGTGACCGCGGTACTGCTGCTCCATTTCACACCCGCAGGGGTTGATCGGAGCCTGCTCGTGGTCGGAGCGATCCTCCTCCTTCCGATCTGGCTCTCAACAGCGCTCCTTCAGGTGCCGGCGCACCGCCGACTGAGCGCCGGATACGACGACCGAGCTGCCTCGAAACTGGTCTTGACGAACTGGCTCCGAACGTCCCTCTGGTCGGTGCGTTCCGTGTTGATCCTCGTCGTTCTCGCGCAGGCAATCGACGCATAGAGGCTTCCGAGGGAGAAAGACCTCCACCATGGACGCCGAGGCTGGCTTCAGGCTCCACGGTTGATCTGATCGGCCGCCGCCATTCCCGAAAGGAAGGCGCCTTCGATCTTGGGGCCGCCGAAGGCGTCTCCGGCAAGGAGAATCCGCCCGTCCTCGGTGGAGAACGTTCGCTTCGGAAACACCTCGACCGGCGTGGCGTAACGCCAACGCTGGAGTTGCGTCTCCAGGACTGACGCGCGCTTCAGGTATGGCCGAGCTGCCCGGAGCAGACGGTCGGAGATCGAGGAGATGGGATCGTCGAGCCGTGACGCGGCGAAGTCGGAGGTCGAGTGAAAGGTGATCACCGAGGACACCGACGTTCCCTTTGCGTGGTTGTCTCCGACGAATGACAGGACCGGATCCTCGACCAATTGAAGTCCCCCTGAAGACGAGATTTCGACGCTCCGATCGAGAGCCACCATGAGTGACAGGGTCGGGAGGTAGGAGATGGGAGGCACGAGGACGTTGCTGCCGAGCAGCACAGACGCCTGTGGAACCGGGACGGTCACGATCACGGCATCGGCGTCAACGCGGCCTGCCCCATGGCCGTGGGCCTCCGGCCAGGTGACGATGACCCCGTCGGCCCCCACCCGAATCTGCTCGACATGAACGGAGCAGGTCACATCGAGCCCACCGGCGAGAGCAGTTGCAAGTTGGCCCATCCCTCCTCGAACCGCATAGCGGGGGTGGCCATCATTCGAAGAGAAGCCCCTACACCACTCGTGGACGAGACCCTTTGCCTCCCACTCGGAGGCGGCGCACGCGAACTCGTTCGACCGGGCGGTAAAGAACTGGGCACCGGCATCGGCGCGGCCACCGTTCGCGAAGACTCTGGTCGACAGCCGCCCGCCCACTCGACGCCCCTTGTCGAACACCGTGACCCGATGGCCCAGATCGGTGAGCGCCCGTGCGGCAGTCAGGCCCGTCACACCGGCGCCGACGACGACTACGTCCATGGCGTGAACCGACGGATGATTGACCCCGCCCACCCTCGCGGGTCGACGGAGCACCTCGTGCAGTCGGCGCTCATTCTCGCACTGTACGTCAGTGGACGGCGCAGGTTCGGGGGCCACGAGCCGTCAGCAGCGTGGATGCAAACGCCCCTCAGTTCCGCCGGGAATACCCGAGACAGGGGAGGCGTTCTCAATCCTGTCCACACTTTACCTGAATAAGAAGGAGTCACCATGAGCGCAGTCGAGACCCAGCAGGAGACGACCACCTGGCCCGAGTTCGCCGAGGGGCTGTACAGCTTTCTCACCGGTCGCGGTGCCACGATCGAGTATGACCTCGAGAAGCTCGAGATCCTCGTGCCACGGCACGCGGCAGATAACGCGCCCCGGGCGAAGTGGCAGCTGAACGGCACGATCCGGATCCGCACCTCCGAGACAGGCAAGTAGCACCGTCGTGCTGGACGTCGTCGGAAGGGTGGAGATCGAGTTCGGCGGCAGTCTCGGCCGACTGGTCGCGGAGGGGCAAAACTTCGTCCTCGACGTCGACGAGCCCTCCGTCCTGACCGGCGTCGTCGAGCTCGGCTCACTCCGGAGCCTCGCAGCGGCACTCTCCGAAACGGGCTTTACGCTCCAGGTGCGAAGCGGCGACCGACAGCTCCTCCTCGCCGGCCACGAGGCCAAGACTGGCATTCTCGGCCGCCTCCTCCGCCTCCCACGCGTCCAACTCGACTCCCGCTTCGCCCTCCAATCCGTTCTCGGCCGGAACAATCCCCGGCCCTGAACGGACACTCTTTCTTCGAGAGTCTCGTTCGAGAAGGCAACGTGCGTCCGCGTGCCTGCGTGTCGCTCGGCAACTTTCTCTCGGGCTCGGTCACGCGGTCGATCCGGACTCGGCAACCCCGGCGGAGATCGCAGCGACGCTCGACTCCCTGCTCGGCGCTCGAGCCGTCGAGCGGACGGCTGCTCTCGGCAGGAGTCTCCGACGCACTCCGGGAGCAGAGCTCGCTGCCAGAGCGGTAGAGGCCGCTGCGGCCTCTCGGAGACTCGCCGCCTGAGCGGATCCTGATTCGTTGCCAGGGCGGCGAGCTTCCGTCGGCGCTACCGACTCGACGGGTCGCGTGCTTCCTGCTCGGCGTGAATCCGGTCGTTCTCACGCCCGTCGGCGACGGCGGCGACGATCAGGCCGACGATTCCGAGGAAGGCAGGGATCGTAACGAGGACGCCTGCGATGAAGAGGCCGACATTACTCATGACCCTTGCCACCCATCTGGAGCGCAACGGCGCCAAACGAGAGGATGGACGGAACCCAGAGACCGACGAAGATACCCTCTTGCTCGCTGCCCGTGAACCACAGCGTGACGGACAGGATGAAGGAGGCAAACGCGGCGACGAGGATCGCAGCGGAGGCGCGGAGACGAATGGTGCGGTTGTTCATGAGCCAAGCTCCCTTATTGTTGTCAAGCTTTTGTCCATGTGCGGTACTACGGCGGCGGGCGAGTGCAGGATCAGCCCTCGGCCGCGGAGCCCTGCTAGTCGCCGGGAAAGAGCACCCAGAGCGCTGGACGGCCGCAGTTGCAATGTACCGCGCGCGAAAGAAGGCCGAGGGAGGCCCACGAGAGGAACAGAGCCGCCCGCGCCGTGTTCCAGGGCTTTGGCAGTTTTGGACCGTCGCCTGCGGCGATCGCACCGACCCGCCTCTCGAGCGTCGGCACGGGATGGAAGATGGTCTCGACGAGGCGGCCACGGCGGGGCTCGTCCTCCTGCGCGGCATCGAGCGTGCCGAGCACCCGGGTGAGCTCAACCGGATCGATCCCTCCCGAGAGGGCCGATCGGTCGGCGGCGATGACGGCGGACCGCGAGAGCGACGGGAGGACGAGCAGCCCGAGGAACGACCAGAGCGTCATCCAGAGTGAGAGGGTGGTGAGGCCGGCGACCGAGTTTGTCGCGGCGGATGTCCCGAGGAGCACGGCGGCGAGCCCGACGAACGTGAAGAGCGCGGCCGCCACCACGCCGAGCGCGCGCGATCCACTGCGCCTGACGGCCTCACGGCGCGCCGATTGAACCTCGGCGGTCTCCCCCGTCCACGCGGCCGAGAGCATCGTCCGATCGAACCCTGGAAGTCCGACGGTGCCGCCGACGAACGACGGATCGGAACCGCGCAGACAGTCGCCTTCACGACGGACGGCGCCGACCAGCCTGGCCAGCAGGACCTGCGTAGCGAGCAGGCAGACCATGAGAACGAACGACGCAACGAGCGCTCCCCCATCTCCACCCACCCGGCCGGCTGCAAGGAGAACGACCGCGACGGCGAGGAGACAAGCGCCGTGCGCGGCAACGCCGCGAGCCCAAACCCGCCCGAAGCCGTCAGTTGCTACCGGGCGCCCGTATCGGCGAGGCAATACCTGACCACCGAGGAGATCGAACGGTGCAGAGACCGCGACGTAGACGGCGACGAGGAGCGCGAGCCACGCGACATCGCTGAACGCCCACGAAGAGGACTCTGGCAGGACGCTGTCCGCAACGTCGAACACGAGGAGCACGGTGCTGAGAACGACGAGCGTCCCGACGGAAGTGATCCCGAGCCGCAGGCGGGCGCGGGCGTAGGTCGTACTCGGCGGGAGATCGCGACGCGGCGTGGCCAGGAGACCCGGCGGTGCAGTGGACATAGAGTGACTCTATCAATTGCTGTCCAATTTATGTCCAATATGATGTATACTCATTCCATGACGCCGTTTCCCGCATTCCAGCTGGTCGATGCCGACGCAAAAACCGTCGACGAACGCGACCTTCTCGGTCACCCTGCCGTCGTGTACCTCGCGCGGCACCCTGGCTGAAACGTCTGCCGCTCCTACCTCCGCCGTGTCGTGGAGGCCGCCGAGGACATCGACGCCGCAGGCGCGCGACTAGTTGTCGTCACCCCGCAAAGCGCAGATCGGGCCGCAACCTGGCGTAAGGAGGTCTCTCTCGGCGAGGCCCTCGTCATCGCCGACCCGGAACGAACGCTGTACAAGGCCCTCGGTGCCCGGCGGCCAAAGCCGCTCTGGGTCCTCCGCCCTCGCGTTGCGGCGGTGGGCATCCGCGCAATTCTCGCCGGCGATCGCCCCGGTGTGACCAAGGGCGACGACACCCTGCAACTGGGCTCCGACGTCGTCGTCGACAAGGACGGGCAGATCGTGTTTCTCCACCTTGCCTCCGACGCGGCCGACCGCACGCCGCCGGCAGAGCTCGTCGCCGTTCTGCGCGGGCTCGACTCGAGCACCGTACCGCAGGCCGATCCTGTGGCTCCGGCGGCAGCCACACCGTTACCGTGAGCGCCTCCCCCACGCCAACCAGATCGCTCGAAGGGGCGCGCATTCTGATCGTCGGCGCCTCGGGTGGCCTCGGACGACCTCTCGCTGCTGCGCTCACGGCTCGCGGCGCGCATCTCGCGCTGGCCGGGCGCGACCCGAACAGGTTCGGCGATCTCGGGGTCGACGCCAGCCGGGCATTCGCGTTCGACCTGGCAGACCCGGGCGCCGCTCAGCCACTCATCGCAGCTGCTGCCGAGGCTCTGGGAGGCCTGGAAGGCGTCATCTGCTGCGCTGGCGCGGTCGCCTTCGGCCCCCTGGACGAGATCCCGATCGACGTCCTCCAGGAGATCGTCGCTGTCGATCTCGTCGGACCGCTCGTGCTTGCGGGAGCGGCGATCTCCGTCCTGGCGCGCGGCGGGTTCGTGCTCAACATCAGCGGCATCGTCGCGGAGATCCCGACAGCGGGGCTCGTTTCCTATTCGGCGGCCAAAGCCGGAGTCTCTGCGGGGTTCCGGGCCCTCGCGCGCGAGGTGCGCCCGCGGGGGATCTCCGTGATCGACGCCCGGCCGCCGCATACGGAGACGGGCCTTGCGGGCCGCCCGCTTCACGGGGAGCCCCCGAAGATGCGGCCCGGGCTCGACCCAGGCGTCGTCGCGAAACGGCTCGTGCGCGCGATCGAGTTCGACGAGCGAGACGTGCCCGCGAGCGCCTTCACGCCGTAACGGGACAAACCCTAGGCGCCCTGGGAGCGGGCCTCCGCATCCCTCAGGTACTGGTGCACGAACGCGATTGCCATGCTGCCCTCGCCAACGGCAGCCGCAACGCGCTTGACCGGGCTGAGGCGAACGTCGCCCGCAGCGACGATGCCCGGGACGCTCGTCTCGAGGAGGTACGGGTCGCGCTCCAGCGGCCAGCATTCGACCGCGCTCGCATCCGCCCCGGTGAGCACGTATCCCCTGGGATCGAGTCGGACGTCCTCCGGGAGCCAGGATGTCTCGGCGTCCGCGCCGATGAAGATGAAGAGCCCGCCCGACTCGAGGCGGGTCGTCTCACCAGTCTCCGAGTCGTGGACGTCGATCGCGTCGAGCGACGCATCGCCGTGTGCGGCGGTCACCTCGGTGTGGAACCGCGTGTGGATGTTTTTCCTCCTGGCAGGCTGCTCGACGGGGTAGCTCGACATGCTCTTCTCGAGCGACGTTCCCCGGTAGAGGATCGTCACGCTCCGCGCGTGCGTGGAGAAGAACATTGCGGCCTGGCCGACGGAGTTCCCCGCCCCGATGATCTGGACGTCGAGGCCATGCGTGTTCGACGCCTCGCTGCGTGCGGCACCGTAGAAGATCCCCTTGCCCACGAGGCGGTCGAAGCCCTCGATCTCGAGTTGTCGCCACGAGACGCCGCACGCGAGGATCACCGAGCGCGCCCGCACGACGTCGCCGCCGTCGAGGTGCACCTGGTGGGTCTCGCCCGCGCCGAGCCGAGTGATGCAGCGCGTGACGAGGATCTCAGCGCCGGGACGCCGCGCCTGCTGCAGCGCCCGCTTCGAGAGTTCGTCACCCGAGATGCCCGAGGGGAAGCCGAGGTAGTTCTCGATCCGCGACGACGTGCCGGCCTGACCGCCGGGCGCCTCACGCTCGATCACGAGCGTGCGAAGCCCCTCGGATGCGCCGTACACCGCCGCGGCGAGGCCCGCCGGCCCGGCACCGACGACGACCGTGTCGTACTCGGCGGCCGCGGGCTCCGTGTCGATCTCGAGCAACTCGGCGATCCGGCGCAGATGCGGCTTGAACACCGTTTTCCCGTTGACGATACGAAAAGCCGGGTATCCTCCTCGACCGGGAGTGGCCCCCACCACTGCTCCGCCTCGGCGGGGATATCGGGCTGGAACCAACGAAACCGGATCTGGTTGCGATCCAGGAATCGCCTGATGTCCGCACACGCAGCGTCGAAGCGGTGCCCGAGGACGATCGCCCGGTATGGCGTGGGTGACGACGCGAGGGCCTGAACCCCCCTCGGCCCACCGATCCGGTCGGCGGCGAGAGCGCCGACGCGCGATGCGATCTCGGGCACGTTGGCCGCGAGCGCGTGGTAGTCGTGAGGGTCGAGCCTCGCGACGCGCGCCTCCCCGAGTGCGCGGATCCCGGCCGGCTGCGAGATTCCGAGCACGATCGAGATCTCACCGAACAGCTGACCGGCTCTCGCCTCCCGATCACCCTCTTCTCGACGTCGACGGCCTTGACCACCTCGCCCTGGCCGTCGAGCAGCGCGAAGAGCCCCGGCGGGTCACCGTCGTGCGCGGCGAACTCACCGGGGCTGAGCGTGACGTCAGCCATCACGCGGCAGAGCCACTCGAGATCGGGTTCCTCGAGATTCGCGAAGAGGGGAACGACCCGAAGCTCGTCGGGCGTCACCATGCGCGTGCTGTCTGCTGGTTCAACTGCCGCTCCTCACACACGGCATCAAGGCTACCCCGCGCGGGCGAACGAGTCGCGCCGGCTGAGCACGGAAGCCCTCACCGACCGAGGCCAAGCACAACCTGAACAGCCCTGTCGAGATCGCCGAGCTCCTCCCACGTGAGCGAGCGAGCCGTAGCTCCGAGGCGCGAGCGATCGACCGCCGTCAGCTGGTCGGCAAGCACGCGCGTGCGCGAGCCGGCGACGGTGATCTCTGGCCGAGACGACGCAGGCTGAGTCGATCGGACACAACCATTTTTGTATCACGATCCGTCATACAAGAACTCTCTATCGTCCAACCCACGGCGATTTCGTGTCGTACGTGTGCCCGGTTCGTGCCGGGTTCACCCGACGTAGTTACAGCGGGGTCTCGATCTCGTCCCTCGCCGGAGCGCACTCCAATCGCTGCCACGCACGCTGCGCCGCGAGTGAGCAAAGCACTCCTGGCAACGGACTGGCTGGGGCAGCTCGGCGGTCCGGACGCTGACTCCGCGGTGGGGTCGCTCTCGTCCCTCATCCACCGGAAGCAGCGCCGAATCACCTCATCTTGGCGATCGCCATGGTCACGGGCTCTCACCCGGCCGCCGCCGGAGGCTATTGTGCGCGTCATGCAGACCATCCTCGGCGCCAACGGCGTGATCGGTCGCGAACTCGCTCGGGCTCTCCTCGAACACACCGACGAGATCCGTCAGGTGAGCCGCAGCCCCAAAGCGGTGAACCTCGGTGACGAGACGTTCGCTGCGGACCTGCTCGACGCGAAAGCGACCGCCGACGCGGTAGCCGGTAGCGAGGTCGCCTATCTGGTAGCCGGCCTGAAATACGATCATCGGGTCTGGGCAGAGCAGTGGCCGAAGGTGATGCGCAATACCATCGACGCCTGCAAGCGGCACGGCAGCAAGCTTGTGTTCTTCGACAACGTCTATGCCTACGGCCGAGTCGAAGGAGCCATGACCGAGGACACGCCCTACAACCCCTGCAGCAAGAAGGGCGAAGTCCGCGCCAGCATCGCCACCGCGCTGATGGAGGAGGCAAAGAGCGGCGAGCTCCAGGCGATGATCGTGCGCGCCGCTGACTTCTACGGCCCAGGCGCGGTGCTCAGCCTCACGCACGCGACGGTCAGCGAGCGACTGGCCGCGAAGAAGACGCCGCAGTGGCTGGGCGACGCGAAGGCCGTTCACACCTTCACCTATACGCCGGACGCCGGCCGCAGCGTGGCAGTGCTCGGCAACACGCCAGCCGCATATGGGCAGGTCTGGCACGCGCTCACGAGCAAAGAGCCGATGACCGGTGAGCAGTATGTGCGCATCGCGTGTGAGTTGGCGGGCCGGCCCTACGCGCTCCGGGTGGCGCCCCGCTGGATGCTCTCGCTCCTCGGGCTCTTCACTCCCGTGCTCCGCGAGAACATGGAGATGCTTTATCAATTCGAGCACGACTACCGCTTCGACAGCAGCAAGCTGGAGAACGCGCACCCAATGCAAGCGACGGCCTACCGCAAAGGGATCGCAGAGACCCTCCGAGGCTGAACCCGAGTGCGTGTTCAATGTCCGAGCGGGAGTAGGGTTCGGATCGTAGGATACGTCGGGGTCAGGTCTTCCACGTTCCAGTCAGGGGCCGCACCGACCGACCCGGTGACCTCGCCGGCGACGTGTTCGGCACACGGACGACGACGCCGGCGACGTGGAGCAGGCGCGAAATGTGCGGAAACTGGAAGACCCGACCCCACTCTCTCCGAGCGAGCGCAAAGCACAGCGGCACAGCCGCGAAGCGGAAATGGAGCCAGGCGGGCTCGAACCGCCGACCTCTACGATGCGAACGTAGCGCTCTCCCAGCTGAGC
>JAJAZN010000029.1 GCA_026785685.1 Thermoleophilia bacterium | reverse complement strand
GGGGGGCGCGCGGGGGGGGGGGCGCACGTGCGCCCTCCCCAGCTGGGCACTAGGGTTGGTGGGCCGCTGTTGGGTGGGGGGTGCCCGCGGGCGGGCGGGACCCGGGCTGCCGCTCCCGGGGCCGCGCCACGAGAGCTCAAGTGAGCGACGAGCGGCCTGTCGTTGCTCGAGGGCTCGTCAAGCGATACGACGACGTCCTCGCCGTCGACCACGTCGATCTGACGGTCGAGCCGAGCCGGGCGACATTTTCGGATACCTCGTACCGAACGGTGCGGGCAAGACGACGTCCCTTCGAATGCTCCTGGGGTTGATTCGCCCGAGCGAGGGGTCGGCGCTCCTGTTCGGCCGTGACCCGCTGCGAGAAGGCGCCCGTGCGCTCGAGGGCGTCGCAGGCTTCGTCGAAGGACCCCGGTTCTACCCGTATCTGACCGGACGCAAGAACCTGGAGCTGCTGGCCGACTACGACGGCGGTGACGCGCGCGGACGGATCGACGAGATGCTCGACATCGTCGAGCTGACCGACCGCGCGAAGCACCGCGTCGGCGGCTACTCCCACGGGATGCGCCAGCGCCTCGGCATCGCCGCGTCGCTGATCCGCAAGCCCAGGTTGCTGATCCTCGACGAGCTGGCGACGGGGCTCGATCCCGCGGGAATGCGGGACATGCGCGACCTGATCCGCCGCCTGGCCGGCGAGGGGATCACCGTGCTCCTGTCGAGCCATCTCCTCACCGAGGTCGAGGAGCTCTGCAACCGGGTCGCGATCATCCGGAAGGGCGGGATCATCTACGAAGGCGCACTCGACGGTCTCCTCGCGAGGGCGACGGAGAGCTACCTGCTGACGTGCGCCCGACGGAGGCGGCGGCCTGATGGGAGGCGTCGTCACGGTCTTTCGGTGGGAGCTCTCGAAGCTTGCCGCGCAGAAGCGGACGTACCTCGGCATCGGTGCCGCGATCCTCGTTTCGATCGCGTTCGTGGTCGCACTCATGCTCCAAAAGGGGGCCGGACCGACCGACGTCCCGCTCGGGCGCACGCTGCACGACACGGGGCTCGCAACCCCGTTCGTCGTCCTCTTCTTCCTGTCGATCTGGGGCCTGCCGTTGATCACGGCCCTGGTAGCGGGCGATATCGTCGCCTCGGAGAGCAACAACGGAACGTTGAAGACGATCCTCACGCGCTCACGCGAACGAGGACAAGTCTTTGCCGGCAAGGCGCTGGCTTCGCTCACGTACACCGTTGTCGCCGTCTTTGCGATGGCCGCGGTCGGGCTCGTCGCCGGAACGGTCGCGTGGGGTCTCCACCCCCTCACCTCCCTGTCCGGAACGTCGGTACCGGTCGGCCACAGCATCACGCTGCTCGTCTGGAGTCTCGCGATCTACACCGTCGCGCTGACGGGGGTCGCCGCCTTCGGACTCATGCTCTCGACGATCACGCGTAGCAGCGCCGCCTCCGTCGTTGGAACGCTGATGTTCGCGCTGCTGATGCAGCTGCTCGGCGTGCTCCCGGGCACCGAGCTCATCCGCCCGTATCTCCTGGGCACCCAGTTCGCCGCCTGGCACGGCTTCCTCCGGACGCCGACCGACTGGGCTCCTGTCATCCGGGCTCTGTGGGTCTGCACCATCTACATCGTCGCTCCGCTCGTCACCGGATATCTCGTCTTTCTGCGCCGCGACGTCGCTTCGGAGTGATCGCACTACATCGGATCGCGGCCAGCGGCGACCCCGCGCCGGAATCAGCCTCGAGACCTGCTACCAGCGGCCGTTGCCCGGTTGCATGTCGGCCGGGTCGAGGCGGATCGGGAACTGCTCGCGGATCTTCGCGTCTACTGCGGGGTCGATGTGCTCGGGGTAGTGCGTCGAGAGGATCTCCTGCACGCGCTCGTGTGCGCGGTCGTCAGGAGAATCGTCGGTGCTAGGTTGCCGGGATGCCCGACCGGCCGCATCTCGTCACCGACATGCAGGCGTCCGCTCCCCCCGTCGAGCTCGCTCTTTCCCGCGCCGGCGTCACCGGCGTGCAGAAAGCGATCCGGATCCGCCGCGGTGACGCCGAGACCGTGATGGCCGCCGACATCGAGTGCACGGTCGATCTGGCCCGCGGCCAGAAGGGCGTCCATATGTCACGATTCCCCGAGGTCTTCGACGAAGCGATCGGGGACGCCGTCCTCGGCGAGGCGCGCATCATCGAGGAGATCGCCGAGGTGATCGCGCGGCACATCGTGGAGCGGCAGAACGCGCACCGCGCCGAGGTACGGATCACCGCACGCTGGCCGATGCGGCGCGTGACGCCGGTCACCGGCCTCCCGACGCAAGAGATGGTCTCGTTGATCGGGATCGCTGCGGCGACGGCCGGGACGGCCCGGCGCGTCGTCGGTGTCGAGGCAACCGGAATCAACGCCTGCCCCTGCGCACAAGGGCTCGTCGCGGGTCGCGCAGCGGAGCGACTCACCGAGGCCGGTTTCGAGCCGGACGCGATCGAGCAGATCCTCCAGCTCGTGCCCATCGCAACACACAACCAGCGCGGCCGGGGAACGCTGCTCGTCGGGACGACGAGCGAGATCGATGCCGAAACGCTCGTAGACCTGGTCGAGCGCTCCATGAGCGCCCCGGTCTTCGAGCTCCTGAAGCGACCCGACGAGCTCTTCGTCGTCGAGCACGCCCATCTGCAGCCCCGGTTCGTCGAGGACTCGGTACGCGTCGCGCTCAAGAATCTGCTCGACGAGGTGCCCGGTCTCGCGGACGGGGACTTCGTGCTGTCACGCCAGGTCAATCTCGAGACGATCCATGCGCACGACGTGCTGGCCGAGCGGTGGGGCACCGTCGGTGAGCTTCGCAGCGAGATGCAGGACACCGAAACCCCCCGGCAGACGACGCTCGCGGACTGGCTTACGGCGTAGCCGCCCGATCAGCGGCGCGTGAGAACCGGGACTCGGTGCCGTGCAGCAGGCGGCCGATGTTCTGCCGGTGGAGGAGAATCACCGCGAGTCCGGCCACGGCAGCAAAGCCAACGGTTGGCCAGGGCTCGCCGAGCACGACGCAGAGAATCGGGAGCGCGCACGAGGCCACGATTGACGCAAGCGACGCGTACCGGAAGAGCGCGAACATGGCGATCCAGATGAGCAGACAGATTCCTGCCGGAATCGGCGCGAGGGCGAGCGCGACTCCGCCTCCCGTTGCGACCATCTTTCCACCCTTCGTGAACCCGAGCCAGATCGGCCGCGCGTGCCCCGCCATCGCCGCCGAGCCGGCGAGGACGCCGACCCACTCACCGCCGACCTTGAGGCCGACATAGGCGGGAACGAAG
The DNA here is from genome assembly GCA_026785685.1 of Thermoleophilia bacterium. GTDB lineage: Bacteria > Actinomycetota > Thermoleophilia > Gaiellales > Gaiellaceae > Gaiella. The sequence continues at coordinate 1,647 of JAJAZN010000029.1, read as the reverse complement.
CCCTTGAGAACATCGAGGAGCGCGACGGGCACGCCGAGCCAACGCCCGTACGAGCGCCAGACGTTCGAGGCGCCGATGTTGCCGCTGCCCTGCTTGCGGATGTCCTCGCCCCGGAGCAGGCGCACGACGACGACACCGAAGGGGATCGAGCCGACGAGATAACCGCCGACGATGATCAGAGCATCCTGGAGCACGCCCGGAGGTTAGATCATCTGGATGACTGGCTAGGCAGCCGGGATGCCGTACGAGGCGATCCAGCCGTTGACGACGCGCCAGTCGAGGTTCGCGAAGAACGCATCGATGTAGGCACCGCGGTCGGTCTGAAAGTCCAGGAAGTAGGCGTGTTCGTAGACGTCGAGCGCGATCAGGGGCGTAGCGTTCCAGATCGGGAACGTGTTCTGGGCATCGCCGATGTAGTTGAAGAGGCGGTGCTCGTCCCAGTCGTACGCCGTCCACGCCCAGCCGCGACCCGCGATCCCCGTGGCCTTGAGGTCCTCACGCCACGCGCCGACCGAACCGAAGTCGCGCTCGATCAGCTCCTTGACGGGTCCGGTCGGGTCGCCACCCTCGCCGCCGAGGTGCGCGAAGTAGATCTCGTGGTTCTTGATCCCGCCGATCGCGAAGCTCAGATCGACCTTCAGCGCGCGCAGCTCGGAGTAGACCTGATTGGCGCCGGAGCGGTCGAGGGCCTCGAGCTTTGCGAGGATCTCGTTCCGCTTCACGACGTAACCCTGATACAACCGGTGGTGAGCCTCGATCGAGGCTCGGGAGATGCCGTCGAGCTCGAGCAGAGCCGGCCTCAACTCTCGCGGCATGATGTCGGTGTACGTGGGCATCAGGAACGACCTCCGGCTCGGCGAACGACGTCCCGCAGCATATCCTTCAAACGGAACCAAACAAAGGAGAAGAAGATGGCGTACGAACTGCCCGAACTGCCCTACGCGCTCGACGCGCTCGAGCCGCACATCGATGCAAAGACGATGGAGATCCATCACGGCAAGCATCACGCTGCGTACGTGACGAATCTCAACGCCGCACTCGACGGAACCGAGTGGATGGATCGCCCCATCGACACCGTGATCTCGAACCTCGAGATCCTGCCCGCCGACAAGCAGGCGGCGGTGAGGAACAACGGAGGCGGCCACGCGAACCACGCCCTGTTCTGGACGTCGCTCTCCCAAAACGGCGGCGGTGAGCCGACCGGCGCACTCGGCGAGGCGGTGCAGGCGACCTTCGGCGCGTTTGACGTGCTGAAGGCGCAGATGATCGATGCCGGTATCAAGCGCTTCGGCTCGGGCTGGTCGTGGCTCGTCTGGGACGGCACCGGTCTCGCCGTCATGTCGACCCCGAACCAGGACTCTCCGATCTCGGAGGGGAAGACCCCGCTCCTCGGGATCGACGTCTGGGAGCACGCGTACTACCTCAAGTACCAGAATCGCCGCCCCGAGTACCTCGAGGCGATCTGGAACGTCATCGACTGGGCTGCGGTCGGCGCACGGTTCGACGCCGCGCAGTAGGACGAGCGCGGGGGGGGCGGGGGTGGGGGGGCCCCCCCCGGGGGCCCCCCCCCGGGGGGGGCAACAACAGCCCCGCGCGGGGGGTGGTGGAGAGGTTGTGGGCCCCGGGGTTTTACCCCGCGGGGGCGCG
>JAJAZN010000028.1 GCA_026785685.1 Thermoleophilia bacterium | reverse complement strand
CGCCGCCCCGCCGCCCCGGGGGGGGGGCGCGGGGGCCCGCGCGCCCGCCGCCGGGGCCCCGGGGCGGGCCGTCTCGTTGGGGGGGCCCCCCCCCCCCGCCCCCCCCCGCCCCCCCCCCCCCCCCCCGCTACACTGTTTGCATGGCTGAAACGGGCACCATGCGCGTCAAGAGTGGCCTCGCCGAGATGCTCAAGGGTGGCGTCATCATGGACGTCGTCAACGCCGAGCAGGCGGTGATCGCGGAGAACGCGGGCGCGTGCGCGGTAATGGCGCTCGAGCGCGTCCCGGCCGATATCCGCCGCGATGGCGGCGTCGCACGCATGTCCGACCCGGGCATGATCCGGGAGATCCAGGAGGCCGTCTCGATTCCCGTGATGGCCAAGTGCCGCATCGGCCATTTCGCCGAGGCCCAGATCCTCCAGGCGCTCGAGGTCGACTACATCGACGAGTCCGAGGTTCTCACGCCAGCCGACATCGAGCACCACGTCGACAAGTGGGGCTACACGGTGCCGTTCGTCTGTGGCGCTACCAACCTTGGTGAGGCGCTCCGGCGCATCAGCGAGGGCGCCGCAATGATCCGCACCAAGGGTGAGGCAGGCACCGGTGACGTCGTCAACGCCGTCACGCACATGCGAGCCGTCTTCGGCGGTATCAGGCGGCTCCAGTCGCTGCGTAGCGACGAGTTGTACGCCGAGGCCAAGAACCTGCAGGCGCCATACGAGCTCGTTCGCTGGGTCGCCGAGAACGGCCGGCTTCCCGTCGTCACTTTCACCGCCGGCGGCATCGCGACCCCTGCCGACGCGTCGCTCTGCATGCAGCTCGGCGCCGACGGCGTCTTCGTCGGATCAGGCATCTTCAAGTCAGGAGATCCGGATCTCCGGGCGAAGGCGATCGTCGAGGCGACGACGCATTTCCAGGACGCGAAGATCCTGGCCGAGGTCTCAACCGGTCTCGGAGAGCCGATGGTCGGCATCTCCTCCGCGTCGCTCGCCGAGAGCGAGCGGCTCGAAGTCCGCTGAAGCGTTTCGCTCCGCGAAACGCGTTAGGTAGGGCGTTCGTCACCGCGTCCATACACTTCAGTGCATGAAGATCGGCGTTCTTGCGCTCCAGGGCGCGTTTCGTGAGCATGTTGCGATGCTGCGGCGGCTCGGCGTCGAGACTGTCGAAGTCCGCCTGCCCGGAGAGCTAGACGACCTCGACGGACTTATCATCCCGGGCGGGGAATCAACGACGATGCTGCGCCTCATGGGGCTCTACGGCCTCGACGACGCGATCCGCGCCTTCGAGGCGCCAATCTTCGGCACCTGCGCGGGAATGATCGTGCTCGATCGCGACCGGCTCGGGTTGATCGACCTCGTCGTCGAGCGCAACGCCTTCGGGCGGCAGGTTGCGAGCTTCGAAGCGCCGCTCCAGATCGAAGGCGAGGCCGAGCCGTTCACCGCCGTCTTCATCCGCGCCCCCTGGGTTGCCGACGCCGGCCCGGGGGTCGCTACCCTCGCCGAAATCGATGGCCATCCGGTGCTCGCGCGCGAGGGGCGTATCCTCGTTGCATCGTTCCACCCCGAGTTGACCGACGATACGCGGGTGCACGAACGGTTTCTGGAGATCGTCCGGGAGGAGCAAGGTGTCAGGGCATAGCAAGTGGTCGACGATCAAGCACAAGAAAGGCGCAGCCGACGCAAAGCGCGGCAAGCTCTTCACCAAGCTCTCTCGCGCGATCATGGTTGCGGCAAAGGAGGGTGGCTCCGATCCGGCCACGAATGCGTCGCTCGCAAACGCTGTCGAGAAGGCTCGCTCGTACTCGATGCCGAAGGACAACATCGACCGTGCGATCGCCAAGGGTTCGGGTGAGGGCAGCGACGGAGCGGCGTTCGAGACGGTCGTCTACGAGGGCTACGGCCCCGAGGGCGTCGCCGTGATCGTCGAGGCGCTGACCGACAACCGCAACCGTACCGCTGCGGACGTGCGGCATCTGTTCTCGAAGCACGGCGGCAACCTCGGCGCGACGGGAGCTGTTGCCTGGCAGTTCGAGCGCCGCGGCGTCGTGCTCGTTGCGGCAGACGGCGTCGATGAGGACGAGCTGTTCCTCGCAGTGGCAGATGCCGGCGCGGACGACGTGGAGCGGGACGGGTCCGTGTTCCAGATCTCGAGCGCTCCCGAGCAGCTCTCCACCGTGCGTGAAGCGGTCGAGGCTGCCGGATTCCCCGTCGAGTCGGCGGAACTCTCGATGGTACCCAAGGTGACAGTCGAGATCGGGGACGAATCGACCGCGAAGCGGGTGGTGTGCCTCGTGGAGGGACTCGAGGACAATGATGACGTCCAGGACGTCTACGCGAACTTCGACATTCCGGAGAACGTTCTGGAGGCCGTTACCGCGTAACCCTGGCGGCCGGCTGAAGTCGGCCATCACGCGCCGTCGTCCGTCGCGCGCCCTACCCTTCGACCGTGAAGGTTCTCGGCATCGATCCAGGGACGGCTGCATGCGGTTACGGGATCGTCCACGAAAGCGGCGGGCGGGTCACGTCACTCGCGTTCGGGTGCTGGACGACAAGCGCGCGGGAGCGGCCCGAGCTCCGGCTGCGGGTGATCTTCGAGGGGGTGCAGGCGGTCATCGCGGAGCACGCGCCGGACGCCGTCGCGCTCGAGGAGTCCTATGTGGGAGCCGACGCCCGCATCGCACTCTTCGTCGGCCAGGCACGCGGCGCCGCCATGGTCGCCGCCGCCACGGCGGGCGTTCCGTGCACGGAGTACGCTCCCGCACGGGTGAAGCAGTCGATCTGTGGCCATGGGCGCGCAGAAAAGGGCCAGATGCAGAGGATGGTCAAGATGCTGCTCTCGCTGCCGGAGATTCCGCCCACCTCGCATGAGGCAGACGCCCTCGCGGTCGCTATCTGCCACGCCCTGATGCCGCCCCTCGCCCGGATGGCGTCATGATCGGCCGGCTGCGCGGCACGCCTGCAGGGCGGAGCGCGGACGGACTCTTGCTCGACGTCAACGGCGTCGGCTACCTCGTCGCAGCGACGCCCGGCGTGATGCGCCGCGCCGAGGGTGCGGGAGAGATCACCGTCGACACGTTCCTCCACGTGCGCGAGGACACGCTGCAGCTCTACGGGTTCGCCGACGGATCCGAGCGCGAGCTGTTCACGCAGCTGCTCACCGTGAGCGGCATCGGCCCCAAGGTCGCGCTCGCTGTCGTCTCCGGTTCACCGGCCACGGAGCTCCGCCGGGCGATTCTGCGCGAGGATCACGCGCGCTTCCAGGTCATCCCCGGGATCGGGAAGAAGACGGCCGAACGCATCGTGCTCGAGCTCAGAGACAAGGTCGCCTTCGCCGGCGAGGATCAGATCGTCCCGGTGGGCGAGGAGGCACCTGCGCACCTCGACGCGCGGGACGCGCTCGTCGAGCTCGGGTACTCGGTACTCGAGGCCGAGCAGCGCCTCGCCGACGTCGACCCGGAGCTGCCTGCGGCAGAGCGGGTGCGGTTGGCACTCCGGGCCGCGTGACCCTGGCGACCGGCTGAAGCCGGCCACCCGGCGTGCGACGGCGCCCATCCGCTCCCATGCCTACGCTATGCCTGTGAGCGACCGCATCACGACTGCCGTGCTCGACCCCGAGGACGACGAGGTCGAACGCTCGCTGCGCCCGCGCAGGCTCGACGATTTCGTCGGCCAGGAGCGGATCAAGGAGCAGCTCGGCATCGCGCTCGACGCCGCCAAGGGGCGCGACGAGGCCCTCGATCACGTCCTGCTCGCCGGGCCTCCGGGCCTCGGCAAGACGACGCTCGCGCAGATCATCCGCGAGGAGCTCGGTGTCGGGCTTCGCACGGTCGCCGGGCCGGCGCTCGAGAAGAAGGACATCGCCGCGATCCTCACCGCGATCGAGCCGCGCGACGTTCTGTTCATCGACGAGATTCACCGCCTCAATCGCGCCGCCGAGGAGATCCTCTACCCGGCCCTCGAGGACTTTCGTCTCGACATCGTCTTCGGTCAAGGGGCTGCGGCGCGCACGCTCACGATTGACCTGCCGCCGTTCACACTGGTCGGTGCGACGACTCGTTCGGGGCTGCTCACGACGCCTCTGCGCGACCGCTTCGGGATGACGTTCCGGCTCGGGTACTACGAGCCCGGTCAGCTCGGGACGATCGTCCGTCGCTCCGCATCGATTCTCGCCGTTGAGATCGAGGACGATGCTGCCGACGAGATCGCAGGACGCTCACGCGGCACGCCGCGGATCGCCAACCGCATTCTCCGGCGCGTTCGCGACGTCGCCGAGGTGCGACACGCGGGGAAGATCACGAACGAGATCGCGCGCGAGGCGCTCAACCTCCTCGAGGTCGACAATCTCGGGCTCGAACGGATCGACCGCGAGTTGCTCTCGGCCATCGCCGAGAAGTTCGACGGCGGCCCCGTCGGTCTCTCGACTCTCGCGGTCTCGCTTGGCGAGGAGCCCGATACGATCGAGGAGGTCTACGAGCCGTTCCTGCTGCAGCTCGGCTTCATCCAGCGCACGCCGCGCGGGCGCACGATCACCGCGCTCGGCCGAGCGCATGTCGGCGCCGTTCGCGTCGACGGGAGTCTCTTCTAATGGCCCCGGAGTTCTGGACGCCCGGTATGACCGCCCCGCTCGAAGAGTTCGTGACCCGGATCGTGCGGCGGATCGAGGAGTTCCGTGTCGACCATGGGCTCGACCGAGCCGATGTGAGCGTGGAGCTCGCGGATGGGTCTCTTCATCGCCTCGCGTCGATCTCGTCCGATCCCGGCTTCGGCTTCGTGACGCTGTCCCCGCACTGCGAGGCGGGTGAACCGGAGGAGCTGATCGTGCCGCTCGGATCGATCAGGGAGATCAGAATCGCTGCCGTCGAGGACGAACAGCGACTCGGGTTCGCTCCGCCTGCCGAAACGATCTAGGCTCAGCGCTTGAACTGCAGCGAGCGCCAGCTGGGCGTGGGGGCGAGCTCGAGGAGCGCCCGACCGCCTTCGGGCTCGGCGTAGCCGAAGTCACCCGTCACCTCGTCGAACGTCACCTCGAGCAGGTCCTCCTTGACGCGGTGGTCGAGGTACGCACCACGAAAGACGAGCTTGCGCAGCCAGTAGACGAGTGACTCGCCGTCGTTGAGCGACAGGCGCTCCCAGTGCCGCATCAGATACCGACCGAGAGGGCTTCGGGGCTCCTCGATCCGACTCTCTGCCGCCAGCTCGACGAGATCGAGGGCCTCGTCCTCGTCGAGATCGCTGTCTGCGACCAGATCGAGCTTCACGGCCGCGGCGGTGACGCGCTCCCGGAAGTCGTCGGAGCCGAATGCGAAGCGGTAGCCGAGGAACTCGAGCATGTAGTCGTTCCCGGATGTGTAGTTGATCTCGCCCTGGGGCATGGCATCAAAGCTACCCTCAGCGAGTGAACTGGCGACTGATGATCCCGATGACAGCCGTCGTTCTCGTGATCTGGCTCGTCGGCGCTGCAGTGACGAAGTACTCGCTCGAGCAGATGGCATTCCTCGCGCCCATCGCCGTTGTCGTCGTCGGAGCGACGATCGGAATCGTGATGCTGTGGGTGAAGATCATTCGTGGGTCGGGGGTGGGGGGGGAGAGCGGGCCGCCTCCGCGCCGCCCGCGGGGTT
>JAJAZN010000027.1 GCA_026785685.1 Thermoleophilia bacterium | reverse complement strand
CCCGCGGGTTCCCCCCTCCCAACCCGCGCAAACCGTCCACACCCACCCGCGCGCGGGCGGGACGCCGCTATCAAAACGCGTAGCGCGGCTCCCCGCACGCTGTTGTTTTTTGCAGGCTTCGCGCGTCCCGAAGCCGGGAAGGCGTGAGGGATCCGGCGTTGGGGGAGCGTATCGACCGTTCCCTCAAGCTTCTGTTTGCTGCACGCTTCGCGTGGGGTTCCCCGTGACCCCTTCCTGAACGGGTGAGACGGTGGCAGTCGGCGAGAAGCTGGATGTCCGAGGTGACGCGAGCTCTTACAACCGCGCGGCAGACGGAGGCAGGCGGATCGAGATCCGTGTACCGGCCTCGTTCGTGTCACTCGAGAACGTGCCGTTGAGCTCGGCCGCACGCTCGCCCAGAGTGGCGAGCACCGCCGCCCGGCGCTCCTGCGCTCCATCGTCTGTAATCGTGAGCGCGACGCCCCCGTCCGACGGGACGATCGAAACGACGACGTTCCCTGGGGGCCCCCGCCGCACCGCCTGATCGAGCGCGTCCCGAACGATCTGATACAGACCCGACTGGGCGCCCTCGCCGAGGTCGTTCGCGGCGGCGACGTCGAGGTCGAAGGCGACGCCGCGACGCTGGGTATGCCGCTCGGTCAGTTCGGCGATAGCCGCTGCGAGGCCGAGCTCACGGAGAGCATCCGGCTCGATCCCGCTGACGATCTCGCGTAGGTCGACACTCGCCTCCCTGGCGACGGCTAGCGCCCGCTCGACGATCGGCGAGCCGCTCGCGATATCGCCTGCCTCGAGCGCGTGGTGCGCAGCGTCGAGCATCTGCGTGATCGCCACGACGAGCTGAACGGGGCCGTCGTGGATCAGCTCGGCGAGCCGGCGTCGCTCGTCCCGCTCGGCCCGAAGCCGTTCGACGAGGGCTCGGCCGTCGGCGTCGTCCGTCAATCGATCATCGCGTCGCGCAGAGCGATCGCGACGGCCTGCGTACGCGTGTCGGCTTCGAGCTTGGTGAGAATGTGGCGGACGTGGCTCTTGACCGTCTCCTGGGAGATGAAGAGCTGTGCGGCGGCGTCGGCGTTCGACATGCCGTCTGCAAGAAGCTGGAGGATCTCGCGCTCCCGTGCCGTCAGCACGTCCGTGCCGCCACCGCGCGCCTGGGTGAGCGCCGACATCAGAGCCGGATCCACGAAGGTTTCACCCGCGGCGACCTTCTCGATCGCACGAAGGAGCGTCTCGTGAGGAGCCTCCTTGAGGATGTAGCCGCGCGCCCCTGACTCGAGGCCGCGCTGCAGGAGCGCGCGCTCCGAGTACGCCGTGAAGATGAGCACCTTCGCGTCGGGGACGCGGCGCATGATCTCCTCGGTCGCCTCGATGCCGTCCATGCCCGGCATGCGCAGGTCCATGACGATCACGTCCGGCAGCCGGCGTTCGGCGAGTGAGACGGCTGTCTCGCCGTCGGGGGCCTCCCCGACGACGCGGATGTGCGGCGAACGAAGGAGCGCCAGGCGCAAGCCTTCGCGGACGACCTCGTGGTCATCGGCAAGCAGGACGGTGATCTCGGGTGTTTCGGCCACGTGGCGATTCTACGCGTGCGATCAGACACCAGCGCGGGCGAGCGGGCGGGAGGCGTGGAGGTGTAGCCTCCGCGCCATGTCCCGGTTCGTCGTCGACTGGACACGCTGCTCAAGAATTCGGTCAGGTCTAGAATTCGGCGTCAGGTCTCGCATTCACGCATGAGCGAAGAGGCATCGCGTGCGCTTCTCGTCGCGAGTCCTCATCGCCCGTCGTGCTCCACGTTGGCAGAGCGGTCTGCGGCTGCTGGTTCCGGTGCCCGGTTCGAGCTCTCGAGCGTCGTGTGTCGCGATTCGCTGTCGCGAGCGGCGGGTGCGTGATTGGGAGATCTGACACCATGTCCGCGGTCGCTTGCACGAGCGCTCTTACGTTTGGTTAGATCTGATTCGCCTCTTCGCTACGGCGTCGCGGAGCGAACCATGCCGGCGGCGACGGTGTCGTTCGTTGCCTCGTCCACGAGGATGAATGCGCCCGTGGCACGGTTCTCCGCGTAGGCGTCGACCATCAGCGGGCCCGAGAGGCGCAGGCGGACGGTGCCGATGTCGTTCAACGTCATCTCGGTCGCGTCGCGGTCCTCGAGCGTCTCCATGTCGACGACGCCGTCGATGCCCTGGACGACGGCTCGCACGACGCGTGTCGTGTGCTTGACGCCGAAGCGCGCCCCGGGAGTCAGCGGCCGCTCGCTCATCCAGCAGATCGTCGCCTCGATTGCGCGGGCGGTGATCGGTTGATCGTCGGGATCGACGAGCATGTCGCCGCGGGGAACGTCGATCTCGTTCTCGAGCCGGATCGTCACGGACATTCCGGGGGTCGCCTCGTCGATCGGCCCGTCGCACGTCTCGACGGACGCAACGCGCGTCGTCAGGCCCGAGGACAGCACGAGCACGTCGTCACCCGCGCGCCAGACGCCACCGGCAACCTGCCCCGCGTAGCCGCGATAGTCGTGGTACTCCTCGGCCATCGGGCGGATCACCCATTGCACGGGGAAGCGCCGGCTGATGAGGTTTCGATCACCGGCGAGCTCGATCTCCTCCAGGTGATGAAGGAGCGTGCCACCGTGCCACCAGGGCATCCGCTCGGAGGCATCGACGACGTTGTCGCCGTGGAGCGCTGCGATCGGGATCGCCGCCTCGTCCTTTACGCCGAGCATGCCGGTGAGCTCGTCGAGCTCGCGTGCGATCTCGTTGAAGCGCTCCTGGTCGTAGTCGACGAGATCCATCTTGTTGACCGCGAAGACGAGGTGGGGGACAGCGAGCAGCGAGGCGATCAGCGTGTGTCGTCGAGTCTGCTCGATCACACCTTTCCGCGCGTCAACGAGCACCACGGCGACGTCGGCCGTCGAGGCACCCGTGACCATGTTGCGCGTGTACTGCACGTGACCCGGCGCGTCGGCGAGTTGGAAGCGCCGGCGCGGGGTTACGAAGCCGCGGTAGGCGACGTCGATCGTGATGCCCTGCTCGCGCTCGGCACGCAGGCCGTCCGTGAGGAGTGCAAGGTTGACGTAGCCGTCGCCGCGGCGCTCGCTTGTCTCCTCGACGGCTTCCATCTGGTCGACGAAGACCTGCTTCGTGTCGTAGAGCAGCCGCCCGATCAGCGTCGATTTGCCGTCATCGACCGAGCCACAGGTGACAAGGCGCAGCAGGTCGCCGGTTGCGGCGGTGCGGAGCGGACTAGAAGTACCCGACACGTTTCCGGTCCTCCATCGCAGCCTCGGAGGTGCGATCGTCGGCGCGGGTCTCTCCACGCTCCGTCACGCGGGTTGCTGCGATCTCGGCGACGACATCGTCAAACGACGTCGCATGCGAGCGGACTGCACCCGTGCAGCTCATGTCGCCGACGGTGCGGAACCGGACCCATTCCCGGAACGGGATCTCGTCGTCGGAGCGCTCGATCACGTCGGAGGTGGCGTAGAGCATTCCGTCACGCTCGAACACCTCGCGCTCGTGCGCGTAGTAGATCGACGGCAGCTCGAGGCTCTCGCGGGCGACGTACTGCCACACGTCAAGCTCGGTCCAGTTGGAGATCGGGAAGACGCGCACCTGCTCGCCCTTGCGGATCTTGCCGTTGTAGAGGCTCCACAGCTCGGGCCTCTGCGCACGCGGATCCCACTGGCCGAAGTCGTCGCGGAACGAGAAGATCCGCTCCTTCGCCCTCGAGCGCTCCTCGTCTCGCCGGGCGCCTCCGATCGCAGCATCGAACTGGTTCCCCTCCATCGCGTCGAGGAGTGTCGTCGTCTGCAGCTGGTTGCGCGAGGCGCGCGGCCCCGTGTGTTCGACGACGCGGCCCTTGTCGATCGAATCCTGCACGGAGGCGACGACGAGGCGCTCACCGAGCTCTGCGACGCGACGGTCGCGGTACTCGATCACCTCGGGGAAATTGTGGCCAGTGTCGACGTGCATCAGCGGGAACGGGAACCGGCCGGGGCGGAACGCCTTCTCGGCGAGACGCAGGAGGACGATCGAGTCCTTTCCGCCGGAGAAGAGCAGAACCGGTCGCTCGAGCTCGGCTGCGACCTCGCGCATGATGTGAACTGCTTCGGCCTCGAGCTCGTCGAGGTGGGAACGGTGGCGACTCGTGCTCATGCGTCGGCGTGCAGCCCGCACTCGGTCTTGTCGCTTCCGGTCCAGCGTCCCTCGCGGCCCGTGCCGGGCGTGGTGCAGTGAGTGCAGCCGATCGATGAGTAGCCGCGGGAGTGGAGGGCGTTTACGGGCAGCTCGCGCTCCGCGATGTACGCGTCGACTGCTGCCTCGGTCCAGTCGGCGAGCGGGTTCGCCTGCCAGAGCTCGTGGCGCTCGTCCCAGCCGAGCTTATTCGCGTTCGCGCGCGGCGGTGACTGCTCGCGACGCATGCCTGTGATCCAGCCCGCGAGACCGCCGAGCGCGTGGCCGAGTGGGCCGACCTTGCGGATCGAGCAGCAGAGCGTGGGATTCGACGCCCACAGGGCGTCGCCGTGGATTGCCGCCTGGCGGCCGAGCGAGGGTCCTTCGTAGACCTCGACCTTGATCCCGTAGCGCTGCTCCACTTGCCGCCAGACGTCGTAGGTCTCGGGAAAGAGGACGTGCGTGTCGAGGGCGAACACGCGGGCATTCGGCTCGATGTCGAGGAGCATGTCGAGCAACACCGACTCCTCCTTCTGGAACGAGCAGGCGAGCGAGAGGTTCGGGTGGAAGTGCTCGACCATGATCCCGAGAATCTCGGGTGCGGCCAGCGTCTCGGGATCGGCCGTGCCGACGAGGGCGGAAAGGTCGGTTTCCATCGCCCAGACAGTATCAGTTGATGAGGACTTTTTATTCGTTGCATAAGCCGTACCGCCATGAGCAGGACGCCGGTAGAGTCGTCGCGTGGACGAGCTTCCGGGAGGTCTCCTGCGGGTGACGATGCCGCTGCCGATGAGGCCCGATCATGTCCACTGCTACCTCGTGCCGGTCGAGAACGGCTATCTGCTCGTCGACACGGGCCTCGGGCTGCCGGATGCAAATGAGGCCTGGGCTGCGGTTCTCGCGCGACTCGATGCGCCGGTCGTGACGACATTCCTGACACACTTCCACCCGGATCACATCGGCGCGGCAGCCGATGTCCGCGATGTGACGGGTGCGCGCATCGTTCAGGGGCGGCTCGACGCGGAGCAGACGCGGATTGTCTGGGAGAACGACGCGTGGTCTGACCGCTTGGCCGACTGGTTCCATCGCAACGGCGTCCCGGAGGACGTCACCGAGGAGCTGATCGGTCAGGGAGCCCGCTACCGGCCGTTCATCAGAACGGTGCCGGACCCGGAGCTCGTCGCCGACGGAGAGCTGCTGCACGGGTGGGAGATCGTCGCGGCACCCGGTCATGCTGATGGCCAGCTGACGCTGCTCAAGGAGGGCGTCCTCATCGCTGCCGATCACCTCCTCGCGCGGATCACCCCGACGGTTGGGCTCTGGCCCGAGAGTCGACCCGATCCGCTCGGCGACTACATCCAGGCGCTCGAACGCACGATCGAGCTCGCGCCCGAGATCGCCTACGGTGGCCACGGGGATGCCGTCACTGACCCGGTGGGTCGCGCGCGCGAGCTGATCGCGCATCACGAAGAGCGGTTGCGTCTCGCAGCCTCCGCCCTCGGGCGCGAGCCTCGCACGGGGTACGAGGTGTCGTATCCACTCTTCGGCGACGACCTCGGGCCTGCCGCCCGGCGGTTCGCCGTCGCCGAGACGCTTTCCCACCTCGAACGGCTCGTCCGCGACGGGAGAGCCGAGCGTCACGACGCGGTCGACGGCGGAGACGTCGGCTTCGTCTCCTATACTGCCGCGCAGTAGTGCGAGACCTTCCCTCCAGTACCGAGGCTCCGGAGACCGGGGCATGACGGTTTCACTCGAGCTGCTCGGCGTCGCCCTGCTCATCCTTCTCAACGGTTTTTTCGTCGCCGCCGAGTACTCCCTCGTCACGGTCCGGCGCACCCGCCTGAAGGAGCTCGCGGACGAGGGAAGCCGTCCGGCGCGCGCCGTCATGAAGATCACGAGTGACCCGCCGCATTTCATCGCGGCGATGCAGCTTGGCGTCACGCTCACATCACTTGCAATTGGCGCCATCGGCGAAGCGGTGCTCTCCGACCTGTTCGGGATCTACCTCGGAACGTTCGTGGCCGTCCTGCTCGCCTTCCTGATCATCACGTTCATGCACGTGGTCATCGGTGAGCTCGTCCCGAAGGGACTTGCCCTGAGCTACTCGGAGCGAATCGCACTCGGCGTCTCGGTGCCCGTGCGCTCGTTCTTCTTCGTCTTCAAGCCGGTCATCTGGCTCCTCCAGCGCTCGAGCGAAGGTGCGCAACGCGCAATCGGCATCGATCCCGAGAAGACCGAGGGCGCCGTCCACTCCGAGGCCGAGCTGCGCATGCTGCTCGAGATGTCCACCGAACACGGCGAGATCGAGCAGGACGAACGCGAGATGCTGTACAAGGTCTTCGATTTCGCCGACAAGGAGGCTTCGGATGTGATGGTGCCTCGGCCGGATGTCGTTGGAATCTCGATCGAGATGGCACCCGAGGAGGCACTGCGCGCCGTGCTCGAGTCGCCGTATACCCGCTACCCGGTTTTCCGGGAGTCGCTCGACGAGATCGTCGGGATCCTCCACGTCCGCGACCTCGTCTCTGCGCTTCACGACAGCGCGATGGCCGAGGTCGAGCTTGCCGCGTTGTTGCGACCGGCCTACGTCGTTCCGGAGACGAAGGATCTCGCCGCGCTTCTGGCGGAGTTCCGGCGCACGAACCAGCACATGTCGGTCGTCGTCGACGAGTACGGATCGACCGTCGGCGTCGTCACGCTGGAGGATCTGCTCGAGGAGATCGTCGGAGAGATCGAGGACGAGTTCGACCTCCCGGACGAGTCCGTCGAGCGCGTCGACGAGACGACGATCCGGATCGACGGCACATTCCCGATCGACGACTTCAACGAGGAGTTCGGAACGGCGCTCGAGCATGAGGACTACCACACCGTTGCCGGGTACGTCTTCGACCTGATCGGTCGTGCCGCTGCACCGGGCGACGAGGTGCTGACCGACGGCCTGCGGATCGCGGTGCTCGAGGTCGAGGGATCGCGGATCCAACGCCTCGAGGTCGAGTTCCTCCCGACGCCTGAGTCGGACGACGAGGAAGGCGAGGCGGCGTAGACCGCACCGGATCGACCGTGGGGCCGGGCGACTCACCGCTCCGACACCGCGACTTCGTTCTCTTCCTCGGCGTGATGCTCGCGTCGGGATTCGCGATCGAGATGTCATTCGTCGCGATCGGCTGGCAGGTGTACGCCGTCCGGAGCAACCCGCTCGATCTCGGGCTGGTCGGGCTCGCGATGTTCATTCCGCTGCCGCTGCTCGCGCTCCCGGCGGGTCACCTTGCCGACCGCTTTCCCCGACGTACGTTGCTCGCGATCGCCATCGCGCTCGAGACCGCGATCATGCTCGGGCTGCTCGCCGTCACTCGCGGTGGTGCCAACGAGACGTGGCCGTTCTTCCTGCTCGCGTTCGCGACCGGCGTCGCGGCGGCGCTCGGAGCGCCGGCCTCTCGGGCATTGACGCCGTCCCTTGTGCCGCGAGAGATCCTCGTTCGCGCGCTCGCGCTCCGCTCGGTCGTCTTCCAGGCCTCGGTGATCGTCGGGCCGGCGATCGGCGGCCTCCTCTTCGCCTTGCACTCCGAGTTGGTGTACGGGGTAGCGGCTGGGCTTTCCGTGATCGCGCTGCTCCTGACGCTTCTCCTGCAGGCCGGTCGGGATCCGGTCGGCGGCTCGTCACCCGATCTCGCGAGCGTGCTGGGCGGTGTCTCGCTCGTTCGGCGCACGCCGGTCCTGTTCGGAGCGATCTCGCTCGACCTCTTCGCCGTGCTCTTCGGAGGGGCAGTTGCGCTGCTCCCCGTCTTCGCCAAGGACATCCTTGAAGTCGGCCCGGCGGGGCTCGGCGTGCTGCGGGCCGCACCGGCAGTGGGTGCGCTCGTTGCTGCCGTCGTGATGACCCGGTGGCCGGTACGACGGCGGGCGGGTAACACCCTCCTGCTCGTCGTCGGGCTCTACGGCGTCACCATCGTCGTCTTCGGGCTCTCACAGACGATGTGGCTGTCGCTGCTCGCCCTCGTCGCCGGCGGGGCCGTCGACATGGTCAGCGTCGTCCTGCGGCAGACGATCCTGCCTCTCGTCACGCCCGACGAGCTCCTTGGGCGCGTGAACGCGGTCGAGATGGTGTTCATCAGTGCCTCGAACGAGCTCGGGGCGTTCGAGTCCGGCGTCGCCGCAGCACTCGTCGGAGCGGTGCCGGCCGTCGTGATCGGGGGAGTCGTGACGATCGCGATCGCCGTCTCGTGGACACGGTTCTTCCCTGCGCTTGCCCGGGTCGACCGGCTGGACGACCTACGCCCGGCCGTCCCGGACACGGCCTGAAGAGCGACTTGCGGTTCGCTCGTACGCCAGGCACGCTTTGCTGATGGAAGACGAGGAGGCGACGAGATTGATCCTTGAGACGCTCTTCGATGTCCGGGCAGCCGTTTTCGCGATGCACGACGCGATACTCGGCGAAGACGAGAGGGGAGACGATGAGGAAGAGTCATAGGCCCGACGAGCGCGGCACCGGCGAACTGACACGTCGGCTCCTCGCGGTTATCGATCGAAACTCCGGCGACGATGCACTCGGCTGCGAGGCCAGGCGCTTGACGGTCGAGAAGTCGTGGGCGGAGATGACACCCGGCGAGCGAGAGACGGTCAGGAGACACCGCGCCGACATCGACCGGCGGCTCGTCGAAATGATCGAGCGCTATGAGTCGCCCGGGCGCACCAGTCCCGACTCGTAGGCAGCGACGACGTCCTGCGTGCGGTCTCGCAGAATGAGGCTGCTCAGCGACGAGAGCTGCGCAGCAGGCCCGCCGCGCCGACGTTCCGGATCGAGGCGTCGACGAGCTCGATTGGATGTACAGCCGGCATTGGGCTCCCGGAACGGCGAAGTGCGGTCGCGACTTGCACGAGGCAGCCCGGATTCGCGCTCGCGTACACCTGCGCGCCCGTTGCGAGCACGTGGGCGGCCTTTCGATCGCCGAGCTGCCGGGCGGCATCCGCCTGCGTGATGTTGTAGATCCCGGCGCTGCCGCAGCAGATGTCCTGCTCCGCCGGCTCGATCACCTTCAGCTCAGGGATCCGCTTCAGAGAGGTCGCGGAAGACAGCGGCAACCGTTGGGCGTGGCGGAGGTGGCAGGAATCCTGCATCGCGA
Organism: Thermoleophilia bacterium; assembly: GCA_026785685.1. Taxonomy (GTDB): domain Bacteria; phylum Actinomycetota; class Thermoleophilia; order Gaiellales; family Gaiellaceae; genus Gaiella. The sequence continues at coordinate 976 of JAJAZN010000027.1, read as the reverse complement.
TGGTCAGGTTCAGCGGATGCCGGGGCGCACGCGGCTCGACACCGGCAAGGAATTCGCCGAGGTCGCGGACCCGTGTCGAGAACTCGGCCGCTCTCCCGGCCCACGCAGGATCGTCACCGAGCACGTGGCCGAGCTCTTTCAGGTGCGAGCCGCAGCCCGACGTGTTGACTATCACGGTCTCGACGCCGTCGAAGGACTCGATGATCCGGCGAGCGAACGCTCGACCCTCCTCGCCTCTGCCTGCGTGCATCGAGAGGGCACCGCAGCAGCCCTGCGGCGGTGCGACGACCTCGTAGCCGTCGGCGGCGAGCACTCGCGCGGTCGCCGCGTTGACGGTTCCGAACACCACTGACTGCACGCAACCTGTGAGAATGCCTACGCGCCCGCGGGTCTCGCCACTCGCGGGCGTAACTTCTTCCGGCTTCTCGGTCGAGCGCCACGGCGGCGCAATCTCCGTCATCACTCCGAGCCGACCGGGCAGCGGCAGCTTGCGGCCGAGCGGGGCGAGGCGCAGAGCCGGCCCCATCCGGTTCGGATAGGGGAGGAGCTTGAACAGCGCGCCGCGCACAAAACGGTCGCCAAACGAGCGCCTGGTTGTCGTCTCGATCGTCTCGCGCGTTGCCGCGATCAGCTTCTCGTACTGCACGCCCGAGGGGCACGCCGTCACGCAGGCCATGCAGCCGAGGCAGAGATCGAAGTGCTCGATCACGGTCGGGTTGAGCGAGATCGTGCCGTCGAGGTGCGACTCCATCAGCTGGATCCGGCCGCGAGGCGAGTCCATCTCCTCGCTCCAGAGAAGATACGTCGGGCAGGTGGGCAGGCAGAAGCCGCAGTGGACGCAGTCGCTCGTCAGGGAGCGGAGGACATCGTCGTCTGTGGCCGCTACCCGGGCGAGCGGCGGGAGCCCGCCCCCCCCCCGGTCGGCCGCGGGCGCCCGGGGGGGGGGGTGGGGGTAGGGGCCAAGGGGCGGGAGGAT
>JAJAZN010000026.1 GCA_026785685.1 Thermoleophilia bacterium | reverse complement strand
GCGCCCGCCCCGTCGGGGGGGGTGGCCCCCCCCCCCCCCCGCCGGCGCGGCGGCCCCCCGTCCCTCCCCCCCCCCCGCCACTAGCGCGGCGCGCCCGGCGAAGCGTAGGGTGGCATCAGGGCGAAGCTCGCCTAGGCGAGGCTGGGCGACGACAGCGAGGCCAGGGACGCCCCGTAGGACGTCCAAGGCGTCAGCTTCGAACTCACCCTCTATATTCACTACTTTATCCTTCTTCACAACGGTTGTGAATATAGCATATTTGGTGAATAAGGCAAGCCACGAGACAATCCACGACAGGTGCAGCGCTCCCTTGCAACTGGTGAGCCTACGGGAATCCACACTTCTCCATCTCCCCTTTTTGCCACGCGACGAGGGATGCGGTCACGCACTGCCGCCGGATCATTCCGTGCGCCTGCTGAGCGTACGGTGAGCGTACCGGCCTGTCTCCGCAGGGCGCAGTTCGCTGCAGTCTGTTGCAGCGCTGAAAGCGGCTACTTGCAGGCGGACTCAGCCAGTTGCAGTTCGTTGCAGCCTATGAGGATGGACTTTTAATCCCAAGGTCGCTGGTTCGATCCCAGCACGGCCCACTCATTTCCCTGTACATCGGCATATGTAGTACCTGATCGGGCAGCCACTTAGTACCGGGAGTACGGAAGCACCCGGAAGCGTGTCACGCCTCGTTGCCGACCGCCGCAGGTCGTGTCGCCTGCCAGCTGAGAACAACGACGGCTGCGACGATGAGGAGGCCGCCGAGCAGCTGGAGCCAGGTCAACGATTCGGAGAGAACGAGGTACGCGAGGAGGACGCCCGCGAGCGGCTCGCCCACACCGAGAATCGAGGCGGCGCCAGCTCCGGCCAACTGCACACCCGTGTAGAACAGGGCAATCGGGATGACGACGCTGACGACGACCGCTCCGGCGGCCCAGAGCCAGGCTTCGCCGCCAAGGTCCAGCTCGACCCCGCGGGCGGCCGATATCGGCACGAGCACGACCAGCGGGCTCGTGAACATGAGTCCGCACAGGACAAGAGGGGCAATGCCACCCGTCGTGGTCAGAGCCCTCGCACTGACCACGAGACCCGCGACGCAGATCCCGGCCAGGAGCCCGAGGGCGATCCCGGTTGTGTTCGCGCTGTCCGGCAGGCCGACCGTCAGCGCAACTCCCGCCGTACCGAGCGCCAATACGCGAACCCTGCGCGGGCCGAGCTCCTCGCCGAAGAGGAAGGCGGCCGCGACGGCGACTATCAACGGGTAGCAGAAGAAGACGAGGACAACGAGGCCGACAGGCGCACGCGCGAAGCCCTCGAAGAGCGCGAACGCAACCAAGAGCTGAAGCACGCCGAGCGACGCGCCGAGGGAGATTCCGCGGAGTGGCGGCCATTGCTCACGTCGGGCAAGGGCAATCAGGACGAGCAGCGGTCCTCCCGCCGCGAACCGGAGGAACAGGAGTGTGAAGGGCTCGCCGCCCGCGTCGTAGAACAGCTTCGAAAATACGCCGAGCGTCCCGAGCAGGAGCGCGGAGCCGAGGACGAGTGCGTAGCCTTTGAGTGGTCTCGTCATCGAAGGCCGGTCACCCACCGGGCGGCGCGAAGCGCACGTGCATGTGGTTCTCGTGGTTTGGGTACGGGACGACGACGCCGCTCGGCCCGCGAAGCCCGGTACCGAAGCCTACGAAGACAACCTGTGCGCCCGCCGAGATGAAGCGGTCGAGGAGGTACTGAGCGAGCTCCCGGTCGACCTGGCTCGCCGCGATCGGGGCGCTCAGATATCGATCGAGCCGCGGGTAGTAGACGTCGACGTCGAGGCCGTTCTGGTGCGAGACGTGCTGATCCATTCTCCCGCCGCCCCGCAAGCTGAGGTCGCCGACGACGACGCGCGGCGCGTCGGGGTGGGCGTTGCGATAGCCGCCGACGACGGAGAGGATCGCGCGGATTGTGCGCTCGTTGCCGTAGAGCCGGTGCCGGAGGTTCGGGACGCTGTCGGTGTTCGGGTTCCACGTAACCCAGTCGGCGCCGGCGATGGGAAGCTGGGTGCCGCCGTCGAGACGGCCGGAGTACGCAAGCCCGACCGATGTGGCGCCGTGCCAATCGACCGGCTCGAACTTCGCGGCCCGGGGTTGAGCCTTCTGTGCCGGTGGGACGACCGGCGGAGCCGGCACCTCGGCAACCTCGAGGCCGGCGAGCCCGAAGCGGAACGTCTGGCTTGGCGGGTCCTCCTGCAAGAGACCCGTGCGCTGGCCGGCGCTCGCAGGCCGAAGGGCGGCAAACGACAGCATCGAGGCCGAGCCGAGAACGAGCGCCACCGCGGGCACCGTCCGCGTCGCGAGCCGCCGCTTGCGGGCTGCCTGCGCTTCGATTCGCCGCCGCCGGGAGAGATCGAGCCCCGTTTCGGCCGGCGAGGAGAACGAGGGAAGCGGCGGCAACTCCAGTGCGATCGCAGCGAACGGCTGCCGCTGCTGCTCGCGGAACCAGAGCACATCGACCTCGAACCACACTTCGTCACGCCGCCAACCCATGGATCAACGT
>JAJAZN010000025.1 GCA_026785685.1 Thermoleophilia bacterium | reverse complement strand
CGAGGCCGGTGACGAGGCGCGGCAGCTCTTTCCGAACACCGTTGTCCCGAGCGATTTCGACATCGTGGCGATCCCCTTCGCGGAGCGCGGCGAGCCTGTACTGGTTCAGCGAGGTGCCCGCCCGAGGCGACCGCCGGCGGACGCCCCGGCCATCGAGGCATGACGACCGCCGGGGCCCCGGACTTCGGCGCCCGCGCCGCGATCTACGACACGCTGCGGCCGACGGACGCAAGCTGGTGGGAGGCGTTCGCGCACCTCGTCGAACGAGGGGACCTACGCGGTCGACGGATCCTCGACGTGGGATGTGGCACCGGCCGACTGGCCGAGGCGTTGCGCAGCGAAGCCGAAGCGAAAGTGTGGGCCATCGACTCGAGTGCCCAGATGGTGGACATCGCCCGTGAGACGCTTCCGGCCGACATCGGCGTGCGTCGGGGAGCTGCAGAACGGCTCCCGTTTCGCGACGGTTGGTTCGATCGGGTCACGATGTCGCTCGTCCTTCATCTCCTCAACCGTTCGGATGCCCTGCCGGAAGCGCGACGTGTGGTGCAGGACGACGGGCGGATCGCGATCAGCACCTTCCACCCCGATCACTTCGACTCCTACTGGCTCAACCCGTACTTCCCCTCGATCCGGGAGATCGACCTGCGGCGGTTCCCTACCCCGGAGACGATGCAGCTCGAGCTGGCGCAGGCTGGGTTCCCACGATTCGAGCAGCAGCTGGTCGTCACCGAAGGCACCTTAGGACGCGATGACGCCCTTTCGCGGATTCGCGGACGACATATCTCCACCTTCGATCTCCTGACGCCAGAGGAGCTTGCGGAGGGCACAGCCCGAGCGGAACGAGAACTCCCCGACGTCGTCATCCAGCGGCTCTGCCGGCTCGTCGTGGTTGGCCACGCTCGGGACTAGCCACTACCGAGCCCTGACGAACGCGATCTTCGTCGAGCCGACAAGACCCGCGCTCCGGATCTCGAAGCTGCACACCCGCTTACCGTCTGCGTTCTTCGGCGTCGGGACGGCACCGTTCCACACGTCTCCCGACGCGAGCGCCACGAGCGCCGCCCGCGTCCCGTCTACAGAGAGTAGGACAGGCGTGCCCTGCTTCCCGAGCAGCGTGAGCTCGAGCCGCCCCGGCCCGCAGCTATAGACGACAACCCGGATCGGCTGGACGATGTCGCCATTCGGCTTCAGCCCTGTAATCCAGGTCGAGAGCCGCGGCGGCCCGGGTGTGCGCCAGAGCCGCAGTCCGGCCTGGTCGAGGTCTTTCTGCGCGATCTCGGCCACGGGCTCGCCGACGAACGCGAACGCGGTCGAGGCGAGGATCCGGCGGCCTTCCAGCTTCACTCCCTGCTCGGTGACGAGCGCGCCATCGAATCCCGGCTCCACGATCGTGGCGGGAAGTGAACCGACCGACGGGCCGGGCAGGCGCACGATGCGCCGGATCCGGTCATTCCAGAACGCCGTCTTCCACGCGGCGTTCCAGTACGCGCTGCCGTCGTAGAGGTACGTGACCTGCTCGGTGGCGACGTCATTCACCCAGGTTCGCCCGGCGGTGCCAAAGAACCGATCGTTGTCGATGCGCGCGAGTCTCGTGATCTCGGAGGATGCGAGAGCCGAGGCAGCGATGAGACCGATTCCAATCATCGCGGGAACGAGCGCCGCCGCTCGTCGGGGGATCGCTACTGCGATCACGACCAGGAGGACGGCGAATAGCGTCCAGGAGACCTCGACGAACCGCGCTGATGTGGCCTCGAGCAGGTGTTGCATCGGCAGGATCATGAAGGCGTCCGGGGCAGCGAACGGCGTCACGAGCGTGCGCACGGGGAGAAGCACGGCGGGAACTGCGATCGCGAACGCGATGATCGAGGTCGCCGGCTGAGGGCGTGGGACGCCGCGCGCCAGCCACACCCCGAGGCAGACGAACAGTGGTGGCGCAACGACGATCAGATCGCGCTCGGCCAGGTGCCCGACGTAGCGAGACGCGAACACCCCGACCTGAAGCGGCAACCAGAGCGCGGCAGCGAGCGACACAGCGGCGAGTGTCCGTACGCCGGCGTTACTCTCACGGCCGCGGGCGGCACCGTACGCGAGCACCCCGAGCGCCACGAGGGGGATCCCGAGGACGAGGAGAAAGACGTCCCCGACGTGGTAGAAGACGAAGTGCGCGACATCTCTAGCGTCGTAACCGGAACCGAGGGTGCCGCTGTAGGCGCCGAGGACGCCCGAGACGCCGCCGTCTGCAACGAGTCGGAAGGCGATCCACGAAGCCACGAGCACGCCGAGAGTTGCCCAGGTCAGGCTGAGGCGAGTAAACACACGGCGGTCGCGCGCGAACCACGCGGCGAGGAGAACTGCCGTAACGAGGATCGGAACGAGGATCACCCCCTGGAGCCGCGCCGCAGTCGCGAGGCCGAGAGCGCCGAGCAGCGCGGCCTGCCGCCCCTGAGATGGCTGGGTAATCGTGCGCGCTGTCAGCCACAGCGCCAACGTCGCTGCCGGGAGGAATGCTGCCTCGCTCATCAACAGCCCGCTGTAGGCAAGTGCCGGCAGGCACGCGGTCAGTGCAGCAGCGGCGAGGGCCCAGGCATTACCCGCGAGTGGGCGGGCCCACGCCCAGACGGCGGCTGCAGCGAGCGACATCAGGATCGCCTGGCCGACCTGGATCGTCGCGACGGCCGTGGCGACGCCGAGCAGATGCAGCGGAAGGCCGACGAGAAGCGGGTAGCCGCCGTAGAACGGCGCCGGCTGGCCGAGCAACGAACTCTGACCGGTCTCCCAGAGCGAGCGTCCGAGCAGCCCGTAGATCATCTCGTCCGGCGCGATCCACGGCGCCTCGAACGATCTCGAGGCGGCAACGCGCAGAACCGCAGATACGGACACGACGGCGATGATCGGCAACGCCGTCCGCATTCGATTCTGCACGCTGCGACTCACTGAGGCACCTCGTTCCGGCCGGTGACGCGCTGTTCGCCCGAGTCGAGGGTACCCGAGGAAGCTCACCGTCAAACCGGTGCTGTACACTGCCTCGCGAACCTTTAAACCGGCACGGTGAGGCCGGAAAGGAGCACAGTGAACACGCATGTCCCGGGCCAGACGGCGCCCAAGATTCTGCTCGACGACGCGGCTCTCGTGCGGACGCTCTCGCGGATTGCGCATGAGTTGATCGAGCGCAACGCCGATCTCGGTCACCTCGCGCTCGTCGGTATCCACACGCGCGGCGTCCCGATTGCAGACCGGCTGCGCGGCCTCGTCGAGGAGCGATCGGGCATCTCGGTCGACACCGGAGCGGTCGACATCACGTTCCATCGCGACGACGTCCTTGCCCGTGGCGGCGGATCGCCGCTCCACGCCCAGCCGCTCGTCCGCGGCACCGAGCTCGACTTCGTCCTCGAAGGCAAGACCGTCGTTCTCGTCGACGACGTCCTCTACACCGGCCGCACGATTCGCGCGGCGATCGACGCACTCCTCGAGTACGGAAGGCCGGCTCGTGTCCAGCTTGCCGTGCTGATCGACCGCGGCCATCGCGAGTTGCCGATTCGCCCCGACTACGTCGGGAAGAACGTTCCCACCTCGAGTCGGGAGCGCGTCAGCGTGGAGCTGGCCGAGATCGACGGTCAGGACCGCGTCCTGCTCGCCGGGGGCGACGATGACTGAGCTCACGACCGCACCCCTCCGCGTCGCCCGCGAGGGCGACCCGCCACCGCCGCGGCGCCATCTGCTCGCGATCTCCGATCTCGATCGGAACTCCGTCGATCGTCTTCTCGGGACTGCCACGACGATCGCTCGCTCCCTCGACCGAGAGGTCAAGAAGCTGCCCGCCCTTCGGGGCCGGCTGGTTGTCAATCTCTTCTACGAGTCGTCGACCCGCACGCTCTCGAGCTTCGACCTGGCGGCGAAGCGCCTCTCGGCCGACACCATGGCGCTTCGCTCGTCGGGGTCATCCGTCGACAAGGGCGAATCGTTGAAGGACACCGCGCTGACACTCGCCGAGTACGACCCGGACGTGATCGTGATCCGCCATCCGCACATCGGTGCGCCCCAGTTCGTCGCGAACGTGACCCACGCCCACATCGTCAACGCCGGGGACGGGAAGCATCAACATCCCACGCAGGCGCTCCTCGACCTCTACACGATGCGCGAGGCCCTGGGTCGGCTCGACGGGGTTCACGTGGCCATCGTCGGTGATGTGCTGCATTCGCGGGTTGCGCGGTCGCTCATTCAGGCGCTTGCGCTCGTGGGCGCGAGGGCGACGCTCGTCGGCCCGCCGACGCTCATCCCGCGCGGCGTCGAGTCGCTGGGGTGCGAGGTTTCGACGGACATCGCCGACATCGAGGCGGCGGACGTCGTCTACGTCCTGCGCATGCAACGGGAGCGAATGGACGCGGGAGCTGCCTACGTGCCGTCGCTGCGCGAGTACGCCGCGGAGTGGGGGGTCACATCGCAGCGACTGCGCCCGAGCCAGATCGTGATGCACCCCGGTCCGATGAACCGGGGCGTCGAGATCGCTCCGGACGTCGCCGACTCCGCAGTGTCGCTCATCTCCGAGCAGGTGCGCTCTGGCCTCGTCGTGCGCATGGCCGTCCTCTACGACCTGCTTGCCGGTGGCCCGGGCGACGACGCACGACCCCTGGAGGTCGCATGACACTCTTCTGGCCGAAGCGGCCCGGCGACAGCCTTACGGTTCGCGGTGCGCGCGTGATCGATGTAGCGGCCGATCTCGACGGCGCCTTCGACGTCACCGTCGAGGACGGCGTGATCACCAGCCTCGAGCGTGCGGGGGAGCCCGCGCCCGGTCTCGTCCTGGCACCGGCGTTCGTGGATCCCCACGTGCACCTCCGGGTGCCAGGACGCGAGGACGAGGAGACGATCGCGACGGGCACAGCGGCTGCGGCCGCCGGTGGCTACTGCGCGATCCTCGCGATGCCGAACACCGATCCGGTGGTCGACTCGGCTGCCGTGCTGGGTGCCCTGATCGAGCAGGCGCGGGAGGACGCTGCCGTCCCGACCGGATTCATGGCCTCTCTGTCCAAAGGGCTACGCGGCGAGGAACTCACGGAGATGATGGAGCTCGCTCGCCTCGGGGCAGCGGGGTTCACCGACGACGGCCATCCCGTCGTCTCGGCGGGACTCATGCAGCGCGCGCTGCAGTACAGCGGCGCTGCGGGGCTG
>JAJAZN010000024.1 GCA_026785685.1 Thermoleophilia bacterium | reverse complement strand
GGTCAGTCTCGACACGCCGCTAGAGGACCTCCGTCAGTACTGTCAGCGGTTCGAGATCGAAGAGCCGCAAGATGCCTCGGCAGGAATGTTGCTCGAAGAGCTCTACGTCGAGCTGGTTGAGAGCAAGACGACGACCCCGGTGTTCTACCAGGACTTCCCGAAGGAAAATGCCCCACTCACACGCGTTCACCGCGACGACCCGCGCCTCACCGAGAAGTGGGATCTCGTCGGGTGGGGCGCCGAAATGGGAACTGGCTACTCCGAGCTGATCGACCCGATCGATCAGCGCGAGCGCTTCATGGAGCAGGGAGCGCGCGCGGCCCGAGGCGACGCCGAAGCCATGCGCCTCGATGAAGACTTCCTTCGCGCGCTCGAGCACGGCATGCCGCCGGCCGGTGGGCAGGGGATGGGGATCGACCGCCTCGTGATGACGCTGACCGGCCTCGGTGTCCGGGACACGATCCTCTTCCCACTGGTCAAGCCAGAGTGAGCGCCGTACCGTTAGAGATCCGGGAGGCGCGCACCGGGGACGTCGCGATGATCAGGCACCTCATCGACACCTACTCGGCCGACCGCATCCTGCTGTCAAAGGCGACTGTCACGCTCTTCGAAGACATCCAAGAGTTCTACGTCGCCGAGGTCGACGGCGTGGTGGTCGGCTGCGGCGCGCTACACGTGCTCTGGGAGGACCTCGCCGAGGTGCGCACCCTCGCTGTCGATCTTGGCCATCGCGGACGCGGCATCGGCGACCTGCTGCTGCGTCGGCTGCTGCAGCAAGCCAGACACCTGGGCGTTGCGCGCGTCTTCTGCCTGACGTTCGAGGTGGAGTTCTTCAGCAGGCACGGCTTCGCCGAGATTGACGGTGCACCGGTCTCGCACGACGTCTTTGAGCAACTTCTCGAGTCATACGACGAAGGTGTGGCCGAGTTCCTCGGACTGGAGCGGGTGAAGCCGAACACGCTTGGCAATGCCCGGATGCTGCTCGTTTTGTGAAGTGATGAGTGCGGCGAAAGTTCGCTGAGAGAGCGTGAAGGTGTCCCTCTTGCGAAACGGAGGGGGCTATTCCACTTCGAGGGCGACCGGGACGAGCTGCTTTTGGTACGCGCGAAGGTCAGCCGGCGACTCTTCGAACGGTTCGACGCGCGTATAGCCACTGGTTTCGAAGAGCAAGATGGCCTGCGAGAGGGCGTCGTAGACCTCGATGCGAATGAAGTCGAAGCCGGCAACGGCTCCAGCACCCTCAAGAGCCGACAGCATGCGGCGTCCGATGCTGCGGCCGCGCATCAGGGGGTTGACCCACATTCGCCGGACCTGGCCGATGTTGGGCGCGACCTGGCGCACCGAGCCACAGCCGACCACGTTGTCGCGGTCGTCGAGGGCCGCGACGAAGAAGCTGCGGCCGGCATCGTCCCTGGCCTCCTGGGCCACGTCGATCTCGAGAACGTCGGCACCAACGAGCTCGACCATCTCGTTGAGGAACTGGTTGATCGCCGCCTGGCTGCGCGGGTCGGTTGGATCAAGCGCCTCGACGCGGACAGATGTCATAGGTGAAACCCTATTCCCTGGCCCGGTCGGCCGAGGTCAAGGGCACGCCCAGGCACAGATCGGCTCGTTGCTGCACAAATCTGCGGGTACTGGCCATTGCGTAAATGCCCAGTGTGAGATGATGACTAGTCCATTGTTCTTGAGTAATCCCCGCGCAATGTAGTTGGAAATGGGAGTCACAAATGGCACAGAAAGTCCAGATCGTTCTGATCGACGATATCGACGGTGGCCACGCCGACGAGACGGTCCGGTTCGCCGTTGACGGCACGTCCTACGAAATCGACCTGTCAGCGGCCAACGCCGCCAGGCTCAGGAATGCCTTCGCCGAGTTCGTCGGCCACGCGCGCAAGGCGGCTGGACGCCCCGGTGCCAGGCGTCCCCGCAGCACCGGCGGAAACAGCGCACGGATTCGGGCCTGGGCCAGAGAGCGGGGGCTCCCGGTCAACGAGCGTGGCCGGATCCCGGCCGATCTCGTCGCGAAGTACGAAGCAGCCCAGTAACGGGTCCAATAGCGGGCCGAGGAATGAGCTCGGTAACGATTTGGGTGCCTTCAGCGGCAATCGTTCGCTGTTGGCGTATGAACACCCCTTCGCACTACGGAAGGCCTGGTCAGCAGCCGACGTTGAAAGGAGAACACTGTCGTTCAGTAGGTCGGCCCGCGGTGGAGAACGAGAAGGGTTCGCTCTCCCGGGTTAGCATGCGAGCAGGGCGATGCACTGCAGTGGCGGGCAACGTCCGCGCCGTACGCCGATCACCCAGAAGGAGACGCGAAGATGTTCGAGAGGTTCACCGACCGCGCCCGACGGGTGGTTGTGCTGGCCCAAGAAGAGGCCCGCATGCTCAACCACAACTACATCGGCACCGAGCACATCCTGCTCGGGCTGATTCACGAGGGTGAGGGCGTCGCGGCTAAGGCGCTTGAGTCGTTGGGCATCTCGCTCGAAGCGGTCCGCCAGCAGGTCGAAGAGATCATCGGCCAGGGCCAGCAGGCTCCGTCCGGTCACATCCCCTTCACCC
>JAJAZN010000023.1 GCA_026785685.1 Thermoleophilia bacterium | reverse complement strand
GGATCATTCTTGCCACGCTGCGCGTGGATCCTGAAGAGGCCCGCCCGCGGGCCACGTTGGTGGGAGCGCACACGAAGCCGGTAGCCAAAAGGATCATTCTTGCCACGCTGCGCGTGGATCCTGAAGAGGCCCGCCCGCGGGCCACGTGCGTGGGAGCGCGTTGCGGGGCACGTGTCCGATCTGCTGGCGATGCGGACTTTGGACGGATAGCCCTGCAGGCCGATCCCGAGGGAGCGGTGTTCGCCGTGATCATGATGGTGAGCGACGCGACCGGGCAGCGAGATGAGGCGTCAGGCGCCGGGCGTGTCCCTCGTGCCGGGCGTGCGGTCCTTGGGGGGTGCCTCGCTTCAGCCAGGCACCGGACGACGGGTGTCAGCCGTCGGCGAGCTCTTTCGCCCGCACCATGGCCGCCTGGATCGCGTTCAGGAACGCGGCGCGCACGCCCGCGATCTCGAGCTCGCGGATCGCAGCGATCGTCGTCCCGCCGGGGGAGGTGACCATCTCCCGCAACTCGACCGGGTGCATCTTCAGGTCGCGCATCTGCTGCGCGGTTCCGAGCATCGTCTGGACGACGAGCTGGGTCGAGATCTCGCGCGAGAGACCGAGCAGGAGCCCTGCCTCGATCATCGCCTCGGCGAGGAGCGCGAAGTAGGCGGGGCCGGATCCGGAGACTGCGGTGACCGCATCCATCAGCTTCTCGGGCACTCTCACGACCGCCCCGAGGTGTGCAAGAGCCTCCTCGGCGAGGGTGACGTGCGCATCGTCGGCATGGGCGCCTGCACAAAGGCCGGCGACGCCCTCATGAACCACGGAAGGCGTGTTCGGCATCGCGCGGGCGACCGGGACGCCGGGAGCGAGGTGCCGCTCGATCGTTGCCGTGGGAATTGCTGCACAGACGGAGAGAACGGTCTGCTCGGTCGTGATCAGGTGGCCGATCTCACCCAGCAGAACCTCGATGTCCTGCGGCTTGACAGCGATCACGACCAGCGCCGCGCCCGCGACCGCGTCCTCGTTCGACTGCGTGCAAGGAATCCCGTAGCGCTCGCCGAGCTCGGTGACGCGTTCGGGTCGACGGCTCGAGGCAGTGATCTCGTCCGGCGCACGCCAGCCCGAGGAGAGGAGCCCTGAGATGAGCGCCTCGCCGATCTTGCCGGCCCCGAGGACCGCGATCTTTCGCTCGTTCACCATCGTCTCAGTGTAGAGACGCTTCTCTCAGGCGGCGCGCCTGGTGCGGAGTCGTGCGCGGCGGCCAACGTCCGGGTCGGCGCCCGGGATCAGGCCGCGGGCGAAACCGAGCATCAGCAGCTGCCCCGCGAGGCCCTGCCACTCCTCGAAGGGGGCAAGGAGAGCAGCGGTCTCCTCGGCAGCGACCCATTCCCCGCGGAGAGACGAGAGCAGCTTTACGAGGCCGAGATCGCCGACAAGGCCGTGGTCGTAGCGACCAAGGCCCTCGATCGCGATCACACCGATCGACCACGGGCCGATCCCTCGCTCCCGTGAGAGGCGATCGAGAACGACGGGCGTGTCGTAGTCGCGCAGACGCTCCATGTCGAGCGAGCGGACGAGGCGTGAGAGCGTTGCGGCTCTCGACGTGGCGAGCCCGTGGCGCCGGAGGTCGAGCGGCGAGAGGGTGCGGAGCCCGTCAGTCGTCGCCACCGACACGCCGAGCTCCAGCAGCACCGATCGCTCGATCGCCGCGGCCCTTCGCGCCTCGATCAGCTGGCCGCATACGGCTCGAAGCGCTGCATGAGCGACCGTAGCGAGTCGTAACGGGCGGTAGCCGACCATCGATCGTGCCGTCGCACCGAGCACCGGGTCGCGGTTGAAGCGCCGATGGAACTCCGCCGTATCGTCTACCAGAGCGAGCATGAATCGCGCCGTCGCGAGGCCGTCTTCGGACGGAGCGCGGATGACGACGGCGCCGTCGGATCGTTGCTGTGCAACCGCCTCGGCGCCGTCCGCGAGCGCACCGCACCAGGTGTCGGCGCGGCACATCAGCCTCAGTCGATACGGGCCAGTAGGAGTGACGACGTCCTCGAGCATCTTTGATGGGACGCTATCGGGCGCGGCGGTTGGCCGCGTCGCCCGGTACCTTCGCCCAGATGGGTCTCATCGACAGCGTCTCGTTCCGCTCGCGCCGGAGAAAGTTCCGGTTGTTCATGGATGAGCTTCGGCCCACCTCCGAGACCACGGTCCTCGACGTCGGAGTCGACGAGGTCGGCTTCGGGGGGATGGGCGGGCAGTCAGGCTGCGGCACACACAACTTCTTCGAGGAGCTCTATCCCTGGCGCGAGCGGATCACCGCGCTCGGTCTTCACGACGGCGCCGGCCTCCGCGCGAGCTACCCGACGGTCGGCTACGTCCAGGGCGATGCGTGCGCGCTCCCATTCGCGGACGGCGCGTTCGACGTCGTCTTCTCGAACGCAGTGATCGAGCACGTCGGCGATCTCGAGCGGCAGCGACTGTTTGTCAGCGAGGCCGTGCGCGTCGGCCGCCGCGTCTTTCTCACGACTCCGAACCGCTGGTTCCCGCTCGAGGTTCACACACGCCTCCCGCTCGTCCACTGGCTTCCGAAGCCGGGCTCCGATCGCGCGTACGAGCTTGCGGGCAAGAGCTTCGCAAAGGAGAACCACCTGCTCGGGAGCGGCGACCTCCGGCGACTCTTCCCCGGTGACGTGCGGATCGTCAACCTCGGGCTCACGCTCGTCGCGATCACGTGAGCGATCGCCTGCCCCGCATCGCGCTCGTCGTCCTCATCGTCGGCCTCGCCGTCCACAACCTCGTGATGGCGGAGCTGTGGGACATCGGTGTCCGTGGCGCCTCACTCGACGCGCTCGCCGCCTGGAAGGACGTGCTGCTCGCCGCGGCGCTCGTCGTCGCGCTGCTCGCGGCGGACAGGCTGCCTTCGTGGCTGTGGGCCGACCGCCTCGCCCTCCTCTACACCGCTCTCGTCCTTCTCTACTGGCTCGTTCCCCAGGGCTGGCTCGGTGATGGGGTCGCGACCCAGAAGGGCCAGCTCCTCGCGGCGCGCCACGACCTGATCCCGGTCGCCGCGTACTTCCTTGGGCGCCTGCTCGTGCTCACGCCTGCGACCTGGCGGCGTCTTTCGCTGGCGCTCGTCGGGGTCGCCATCTCTGTGACCGCGTGGGGCCTTGCGGACGTCTACCTCGTGCCCCTGCAGTGGTGGCGCGACTCGGGCGTGCCCGGGTGGTTCGGGGAGCAGCTCGGCCTCGACTACAGCGAAGGGCTCTCAGGGCTGCCAGAGAACTGGGTCCTGAACACGGGCGACGAGTTGAATCCGATTCGTCGTCTCGGCTCGACGTTCCTCAGTCCGCTCGCAACGGCCTACGTGCTCGTGATCGTCCTCCTCTACCTCGTCGCCCGGCGTCGACCGTGGTGGGTCGCTCTCGTCGGTGGGGTGGCGTATGCGGGACTGCTGTGGACCCACACGCGCGCGGCGTTCCTCGCTCTCGCGCTCGGGCTCGTGGTGCTCGCGATCGCGCAGCGACGCCTGCTCCCCCTGGGCCTCGCGGTTGCCTCGTTGGTCATCAGCGTCGGATTCGTGAAAGCATTCCCGACCATCGGCCCCTCGACGAGCTACACCCAGTCGGAGCTCGAGATCCTCCGTCAGGGAGGCCAGCAGAACCCGGGAGTCGATAGCGATCCACTCGCTGGTGGGGACTCGTCGACGACGAGCCACTGGCGCAATCTCCGCGACGGCGTGCGCACCGTCGTGCGTCACCCGCAGGGCTACGGTCTCGGTAACGCGGGCGTCAACGCATCGCGCACGGGCGTCGAGATCAAGGCAGGCGAGTCGACGTACACGGAGATCGGCGTGAACACGGGCATCGTCGGGCTGGTGGCGTTCATCGCCTGGCTGTTTGCAGTACTCGCGGGCCTCTGGCGGCGCTCGGCCTGGCTCAGCGCCGCCTGGGTGGCGATGCTCGCGATCGGCGTTCAGACGGACGTGATCGGGGTGCACTGGGTCGCCTACGTTCTCTTCGCGCTTGCAGGCGTCGCGATCGGCGGCGGCCTTCCCGACGACGCGGAGGAGTCGCCGGCATGAAGGAGCTCGCCGAGCGCATCGGCCTCTACCGGGTGGCAGCAATCCTGATCGCGTGTGCGCTCGGGCTCGAGATTCTTCGCGTCGAGGTGTTTGTCGACAGCGCTCCCGCCCAGGTTGCGTGCACGTTTGGTGAGGTCGTCTTCCTCGCGCTCGCGGCCATGGTCTTTATGACGGCGCGTCGCCGCTACTCGCGCGACGCCTGAAGATCGAGGAGAATGAGGCGATGGGCAAGGGGTCTGCAGAAGGGCCGGCGGCCGAGGAGGCCGAGCGGCGGCTCGAGGAGCTCGCGGACGGGCCCCCAAAGCTCGCGGCCGTCGAGCGCGCGGCCGTCTACGGCTCGACACCGGACGAGCCGGAGCGGCACTTCCTCGGTTGGCTCGGAGACGTTGATCCAGACCAGCTGTTCGAGACCGGTGCCGCATACGGGATCACCGTCGTGCGGCAAGCGGCCGACTAGCCCGTCGTCGTCAGCACATCCACCGAAACGATCGACTCGGGCCGCAACATGCGGTCGCCGACGAGTGGCCACTCACCTCGGGGCTCCTCGATCTCGGCGATCACGGTGCGCGCGAGCACGAGCGCGCTGTCGCGATTCGGTGCCGTGCCGACCTGGAGCACCTCGCCGTCGTTCATTCGTACGACGACCCGCCGCAGTTCTGAGGGCGTCCATTCGGCCATGCGGTCGGACTGGGAGTGTGTGGTGGGCTCGAGCAGTGCCACGGCGTCCTCCAGCGATCAGGGTTCGGAGTGCCGCACGACTCCAGTGCTCGAGGTATCGCCGCTTCGCGCCGTTGTCTGCGTCCCTCGGACGAGCTATTCGGCGCGCTGAACGTCGATCGAGACGATGGCGCCCGGGCGGATGAAGCGCTCGTCGATCTGCGGCCACTCACCCTTGGTGGAGGCCTGCTCGATGTGGAGAACCATGTTGCGGGCGATCTGCACCGCGTTGTCCCGCCCTTCGGCTGAGCCGACCACGATGTCGTCGTCGCCGTTCACCCGCAGGATGACGCGGCGTGTGTCCGGTGCGCCGAAGCTCCGAGAGGACGTGGTAGCCGGAACCGCAGCTTCCTCGAGGCCTGGAAGCGACGGGAGCACGCCGGCCGTCGGGCTGCTGCCGTAGCCGGAATCACGGTTCCCGAAGATATCCATCCAGTTCCTCCTCGTCGCAGGGCTTGCACCCTCGATATCGGCCGGGCTCTCACGCCCCGCCTTCCCTCAATCGAGGGGCGCGACCGGACGGTGCGTGAGTGTTGCGAATACCGTGGCGGCAAGCCCCACCGTGCCGGCGACGATGAAGGCGAGGCCCGTACCGCCGACCTCGACGAGCGTGCCCGAAAGCAGCGAGCCAAGTGGTGCGAGTCCGACGAAGGCGAAAAGATACAGAGCCACGAGTCGCCCACGCAGGTGGCCGGGCGCCGCCAACTGGACGAGCGCGTTGGCATTCGCAGCAAACAGCGTGAACGCAGCGCCGATCCCGAAGAGGATCACTCCTGCCAGCCGGGCCTCGTGCACAGGGGCAAGGGCGAAGAGGAGGACGCTGAAGCCGAGAGCCCCGGCCTGGAACGCTCCAAACGATGCCCGCCGGGATGAGGCGGTCGCGATCGCGCCTGCGAACGCGCCGAGTCCGAACGCCGCCGAAAGAAGCCCGAACGCGCGCGCGTCGACGTGGAGCGTGTCGGAGGCGAGGAGAGGCACCAGCGTGTTGAAATTGAACCCGACGAGCCCGACGCACGTCACGACGACGAGCACCGCGCGAACCTCCCGGTCGTGCCAGGCGTACGCGAGCCCCTCCCGTGTTCCGGCGAGGACGGTCGTTCCGCTGCTCGGCTCGACGGGAAAGAGCTCGCTCGCGCGCATTGCGAGAAGTGCCGCGAGAACGGCCACGAAGCTGAGGGTATTGACGGCGAAGCACACGCCGACTCCCGCGGTCGCGATCAGCACGCCGGCGATCGCCGGGCCGATCACACGCGATGCGTTGAGGAGACCGGAGTTGAGAGCAACGGCGTTCGGCAGCTCCCGCGGGCCGACCATCTCGAACGTGAGTACCTGACGGGCGGGTGCGTCGAGGACGAGTGTGATTCCGCCGAGGGTGGCGAGGGCAAAGACGATGGGGAGCGTCGCAGTGCCGGTGAGCGTCACCACAGCGAGCGCTGCCGACGTGACCATCGCAGCGACCTGCGTCCACACGACGAGCCGTCGTGTGTCGACGCGGTCGACGATCGAGCCGGCGAAGAGGCCGAAGAGGGTGTACGGCGCGAAACGGCAGAAGAGCAGCATCGCGACGGCGAGCGGCGACCGGGAGAGCGACAGCACGAGCCACGCGAGGGCCACGTTCTGCATCCACGAGCCGGCGAGAGAGACGATCTGGCCGGCGAAGAAGAGCCGGTAGTTGTGATGGCGACGTAGGCTGCGGAAAGTCCTCGTCTGCAGTGCGAGCCCGACGGTGCTCACGCGTTCGACTCGAGCAGCTGACGCAGTGGCTCGACGGCCGCCGTGATGGCGTGGAGGGCAGATGGGTCGAGCGCTCCAAGGCGCTCGGCGAGCCACGCTGTGCGGCGCTCTCGCACCGACCGGAGGACGCGCTCGCCCTCCGACGTTAGCTCCAGCCCAACCCGCCGTCGATCATCGGTCGATCGAACGCGAACGAGAAGCCCTGACCGCTCGAGTCGGTCGACGTGCCCGGACAGCGCCGGTGGGGATATACCCTCCGCCTCGGCGAGGGCACGCAATGTCAGACCAGGACTTCCCTTGATGAGCCAGAGCAGCGTGGCCTGGCGCCCCGTGATTCCGAACTGCTCGGTCTCTCGACGCAGCTCCCTCGTCAGACGAAGCACCACGGGCCGGAGCTCGTTCGCGAGCGCGATTTCGATGTCAGTAGCCTGAGTAATCATTAGTAACATTAACTATTCTAACAGAAGCAAGTTCCTCGCGGAAAGGCGCCCCTTGAAGCGTCCGAGGGACTGCGTACGATCGGTCGAGATGCGCACGCTCCTTCTCATCGCAGCCGTGACCGCAGCCATCGCTGCTGGAATCGCCGGAGCGGCAGGCGGCACCTCGTCGGCGGTGCGCTGCAATCTCTGGGCGGCTCCCCATGGCGTCGACACCAACGCGGGTACGCAGGTCGCCCCGTTCCTGACGCTGACCAAGCTTGCCGGGACGCTCGCGCCTCGGCAGACAGGCTGTCTCCCTGCCGGCACGTCGGTTTCCACGCGCGAAGTGATCACCGCAGTCGGTACTGCCGCCGGGCGCGTGACGATTACGACGGCCCCGGGGGGTGCGCGCGCGACCCTCGCTGACGGCATCGAGACGACGCAGGCGACGCGCTACCTGACGCTGACCAACCTCGGGTTTGGCGCCAGCAACGAGTCTCCCAATAAAAACGTCTCCGCCACGGTGATTCTCCGTGGCTTCTCGACCGCACTGACCCGCTCAGATGTTGGTCCGGGCACCTTGAAGGAGGCCGCCCGGTCGTGCGTCCTGCTCGACCACGCAGGTCAGGTGGTCATCGACGGCAACGTTCTGCATGAGTGCAACGGCGTTTCACCGGGACGCTACGGAGCAGGTGTCCTCGCATCGACGTCGGTTCGAGCGCGAATCACGGACAATGTCATCTTCGGGAATCTGGAGGGTGACGCACTCGCTTTCTCGCCGAATGTCCAGCTCTCCACAGCGCGCCGCAACCTGATCATCGGCAACTTCGGTGGGATCTACTTCGGCGGCGGGCCGAAGGTCGCCGCGCGCGGCAACCGCATCGAGCAGAACGTGATCACGCGTGACGGTCGATTCGATGTGCACAGCGCGTATGCGCCGAACACGCCGGTAGGGACGGGCAACGTCGTCACTCGAAACTGTCTCTGGAGCCCGGGTGCCGTGACGGCTGCTGGAGCAGGCTTCAAGATGGTTGCAAACCGCAAGGTGAACCCCCGTGCTGTCGAGGGGCAGGGCACCTACAGGCTCCCAGCGACGAGCCCGTGCCGGGCATACCGGCCGCTGCCGTAGAGCACGAACGTCCGGAGGCCACGGGCCTCGGCGACGACCCCGGCGCTCGACACGCTCGCGCCGAGCGCCCCGGGGACGCTGACCGCGACTGTCGCAAAGGGCCGCAAGGTCGACCTTCGCTGGGGCGCGGCAACCGACAACATCGAAGTCGTCGCCTACCGCGTGTTCCGCGGAGCATCCCAGGTGGCACTGGTCTCAGGGACGAGCTTCAGAGACTCGCCCGGGCGCGGAACGTTCACCTACACGGTTGTCGCGGTCGACGGGGCGAGCAACGCCAGTGCTGCCTCTAACGCCGTTACCGTACGGCCGTAGCGGACTGCTCGCGGCCGTGCTCCGAACCGGTCGCTCGGTCGTCTGTCTAGCCGGGCAGGAGGACGGTGTCGATTGCGTGGATGACGCCGTTGCTTGCGGAGATGTTGGCGATCACCGGGTTCACCGTCTGACCGGCGCCGTCGGTACGGCGACCGGCTCGTCCTGGATCACTTGCCGTGAGGGCGGATCAGGCGACGGGGGTGGTGACAGCCTTGAGCTCGGCCTCGAGCTTGTAGCCAACGCCGTAGCGCGTCTGCAGGAAGGTATGGGCGGACGCCTTGTGGTCGATCTTCTCGCGGAGCTTGCGCACGAAGACGTCGACCGTTCTGTCGCGATGCGATGCGCGCCTGCCCCAGACGCGCTGCAGCAATTCTTCCCGCGTAAGAACGCGGCCCATCTCGAGCGCCAGTGCGTAGAGGAGGCGGAACTCGGTTGGCGTGAGATCGGCGCTCTCGCCGTCGACGTACGCCTGCACGTTCTTCGTGTCGAGGCGAAGCTCCGCGATCACGATCTCGTCGCCGCGGCGTGGATCCTGCGCACGGGTGCCGCGTCGTGCGGCGGCTGCTACCCGGGCAACCAGCTCCTTCATGGAGAACGGCTTCACGAGGTAGTCGTCGGCACCGATCTCGAGCGCATGAACGCGATCGTGCTCGGTCCCCCGGGCAGAGACGACCAAGATCGGCGTGCCGATGCCCTCGGCTCTCGCTCGCTCGATGACCTTCCAGCCGTCGAGACCGGGAAGCATCAGGTCCAGCACGCAGACATCGGGGCGCTCGAAGCGAAGTCGCGCGAGCCCGGTCTCGCCGTTCGCGACGCCGACAGCGTCGAAGCCGGCGGACTGCAGGTGACGCGCCATGCCCTGGGCAATGACGTCGTCGTCTTCGATGATCAAGACAGTTGCCATGTGGAGATGATGGACGGCACCCGGTGTTCCGGGGGCCGTCATGGTGTTACCCGATGGTAACGAAGTGGTGAACAACAATTACCTCGCTGGCCTGCAGCGTCCATGCACGACGAGCCGGCTTCCAACGTGATCTGTTAGAACGGCTGGCGATGGATCGTGATGCCCTCCGGGGCCGAACCCTCGTCGAAGAGAGCCGGGAGGCAGTGATCGTCCTTGACGACGCCGACGTCGTCGTGCTCGCAAGCAGGCGGGCGCGGCAATCGATCGAAGGGATAGACGAAGGGGGCCGCGTCCCGAACGGCCTGCTCTCCGGGGATCTCGGAATCGTGCCACTGATCGTGCCCTACGAGGTGGGAGGCCGCCGGGAACGGATCGTCTACCTCAGCCAGGTCGGCGACATGGCCGCATACGAGGAGCTCCGGACTGGATTCACTGCAGCGGTCTCGCACGAGCTGCGCACCCCGCTCGCGAGGCTGCTCTCGCTGCTCGAGATGGCGACGCTCCCGGGTGAGGACATCCATGCCCTCGTGGAGCGCGCCCGGAACGAGGTCGAGTCGGCGAGCGAGCTGATCGACGAGGTGCTCTTCCTCTCGGAGCTCGAGTCGGGCGGTCGGGTCGTCTCGCTCGGCCCGGTCGCTGTGCGCCCCGAGCTCGACGCCGCCGTCGCCGAGCTGGAGGAACGGGCTTCCCGAGCCGGCGTGCACCTCTCCGTCGAGGGCGATGCGGCTACCGAGCTCGAGATGCGACCACGAATGTTGCGGGTGATCGCCCAGAACCTGGCCGAAAACGCAATTCGTTACGCGGGACCGGGCGCGTCCTTCACGCTCGCCGTCGAGCGGAACGGTAGAAACGTCGTGCTCCGGGGGACTGACGACGGTGTTGGTGTCAACGACGAGGAGCTCTCGCGTCTCTTCGAGCGCTTCTACCGTGCCGATCACGCGCGTGCCTCCCGAGGGACGGGCCTCGGACTGGCCATTGTCAAGCACATCGTTGGCCAGGCAGGTGGGATCGTCGAGGCGTCGGGCGGCAAAGGAGCGGGGCTCGAGATTCGCTGCGTGTTCTAGTCGCCCTGCTCCGTTCACCAGTTCGTCACAACTCGTTCACCACTCGTCATCCCATGCGGAAGAGCGGCCGGGTGACACTCTTCCCGGGTTCATGAGCATGACAACTCCGCGCATCGACTCCGGCAAGCTCGGCGAGCTTGCCGCGACACCCGACGGCCGCGGGGCCGAGACGGTGTTTGCCGTAAGCGATCTCACCGTGAGCTATTCGGGGAACGTCGCGCTCAAGGGTGTCGATCTCGCTATCCAGAAGAACTTCGTGACGGCGTTCATCGGGCCTTCGGGATGCGGGAAGAGCACGTTCATCCGTTGCTTCAACCGCATGAACGACCTTGTTCCGGGCGCACGCGTCGACGGGGAGGTGCTGTACCACGGACGGGATCTCTACGGGGCGAACGTCGATCCTGTCGAGGTGCGGCGACGGATCGGGATGGTGTTCCAGAAGCCAAACCCGTTTCCCAAGTCGATCTACGACAACATCGCGTTCGGCCCTCGTATCCTCGGGATGAAACAGGACATCGACGAGCGTGTCGAGCGCACGCTCAAGCACGCTGCCCTGTGGGATGAGGTCAAGGATCGGCTGAAGGAAAACGCGCTCGGTCTTTCGGGCGGCCAGCAGCAGCGGCTGTGTATTGCACGTGCGCTCGCTGTCGAACCCGACGTGATCCTGATGGACGAGCCGGCCTCGGCGCTCGACCCGATCTCGACGTCGCGGATCGAGGACCTGATTCACGAGCTGAAGAACGAATACACGATCGTGATCGTCACGCACAACATGCAGCAGGCAGCACGCGTCGCGGACAAGACGGCGTTCTTCAGCGTCGAGCTCCGCGAGGATGGAAGCGGCCGCCACGGAATCCTGGTCGAGTACGACCAGACGACGAAGGTTTTCACCAACCCGACGGACAAGCGCACCGAGGACTACGTCACCGGACGATTCGGGTAGGCATGGCACGGGTTGAGTTTCAGGCGAGCCTCGACGGTCTCGAGGCGACGCTCCAGGAGCAGGGCGCACTCGTTCTGCGGGCGCTTCGTGGTGCCGTCGACGTCCTCCGCAGCCAGGACGTGGAGCTCTGCGATGAGGTCGTCGCGTTCGATGATGAGGTCGACGCGCGCTACCACGGAATCGAGAGATCGATCGCACTACTTCTCGCGCAGCAGTCGCCCGTCGCGACCGACCTGCGCCTCGTACTCGCGATCCTGCACAACTCCATTCACCTCGAGCGGATCGGCGACCAGTGCGTCACGGTTGCCAAGTTGACAAAGCTCGCTGCGGAGCTCGAGCCCCACAACGACGTCGTTGAAGGGCTGACCGAGATGGGTGAACGAGCGGAGGAGATGGTGAGGGTCGCCCTCGACTCGTTTGCGACACGCGATGTCGAACAGGCCCGTGGGCTGGTCGATCTCGACGAGCTGAACGACCGCACGAACCACAAGGTCTCGGATCAGGTGCTCTTGATGGCGAGCACTCCAGGTACGCAGGAGTGGGGCATCCGGATGATCATCGTCGCGCGCTGCATCGAGCGGATCGGTGACAACGCGGTGGACATCGGGGAGCAGACAGCCTTCATCGTCACGGGCGAGTTTCACGAGTTCACGGACGCCTCGCACTGAGATGCGTTCACCGGTTTTCAACCAGTTCCTCACCGGAGCGCTGCCCACCCGGGAGCGCCGGGCCGGAATCCTGGCATCTCACACCCGTCAAGGGAGTGCTAACGGAAAATGGCAACCAAGGGAGAGGGTCGAATTATGAAGCGAGCTCTTGGGCTCATGGTCACCGTGGCCAGCCTGGTCGCGGTGGCAAGCGTCGTCGGAGCCGCAACCGCGGCGCCGGCCAAGAAGCAGGACACATCGCTGTCGGGGGCGGGCAGCTCGTTCGTCTTCCCGCTCATCTCGAAGTGGATCCCTGCGCTGGGATCGGCGTACGGGTACAACGTCTCTTACTCTCCGATCGGCTCGGGCGGAGGAATCGCCGCGATCACGGCCAAGACGGTCGACTTCGGAGCAACGGACGCGCCGCTCACGAAGGATCAGTTCGCCGCCTGCAAGGGCTGTGTCGAGGTTCCCTGGGCGCTCTCGGCAACGGCAATGATGTACAACCTGCCGGGGGTCAACTGCGTCCTCCGGCTCAACGGGAAGCAGCTAGCCGACATCTATCTCGGCAACCTCACGAAGTGGAACGATCCGAGGATTGCCGACAATAACGGCAAGTGTAACCTGCCGGACACCAAGATCACCGCGGTCTACCGCTCCGACAACTCGGGGACGACGTACAACTTCACCGAGTATCTCGCCGCGGTCAGCCCGACCTGGAAGTCGAAGCTCGGGGTCGGCGTGAACGCCCAGTGGCCGGCTGGTCTCGGCGCACGCGGAAGCTCGGGTGTTGCCGGCGTGATCACGAAGACGCCCGGTGCGATCGGCTACGCGGACGTCGCGTATGCCCTCAAGAACAAGATCCGCTTCGCGTCGGTCCTGAACGCCTCCGGCAGGTATGCGACGCCGGGTCTGCGTGGAATCAACGCGGCCGCAGCGACGCTGCCCGCGAGGATCACGAGCGAGGATGGCGCACTCTCGATCGTGAATCCGCCCAAGGGCAACCCGCTCGCGTATCCGATCTCGACGTTCACGTATGTCGTCGTCTCGTCGGGCTCGTCGAAGGCTGCCGAGCTGCGCAAGATGGTCTACTGGGCCGTCACGCAGGGGCAGAAGTTCGGGCCGGCGTTACTCTTCCAGCCACTGCCGAAGCAGGTGCAGGCCTTCGCCTACAAGCAGATCAAGAGGATCTAACACCCACCGCTTCAATGAGCACCGTCACCCCGGATCCCCTGGCGCCCGCGCCGATCGACCGCCAGGGGATCCGGCTGGGTGACGTTCTGTTCAAGGGAATCGCGTTCGTCGCGGCGGTCGGCGTCGCCGCTGTCCTCGGTCTCCTCACCTACGAGGTCTTCTCCCTCGCCTGGCCGGCGATCCAGGAGTTCGGGTTGTCGTTCATCTGGACGCAAGGGTGGAACCCGAACTCCAACGTCTACGGCGCGCTTGTCTTCATCTACGGGACGATCGTTACGTCCTTCATCGCACTGCTGCTCGCGACCCCGCTCTCGATCGCGATCGCGCTCTTCCTGACGGAGATCGCCCCGGGGCGCGTCGCTGCACCGATAGCGACGATGGTGGAACTTCTCGCGGCGATCCCGAGCGTCGTTCTCGGTCTCTGGGGCATTCTCGTCTTCGGGCCCTGGGTCGCGAACCATCTGGAGCCGTGGCTCCAGAGCTGGTTCGGTTTCCTGCCGATCTTCTCCGGCGATCCGTCGCAGGCCGGAATTCTCCCCGCCGCGCTCGTCCTTACGATCATGATCATCCCGATCACGTCGGCGATCTGCCGCGAGCTCTTCAGTCGTGTCCCTCGCGATCTCTCCGATGGCTCACTCGCGCTCGGCTCGACACGGTGGGAGGCGATCCGGCGCGTCGCCATCCCCTACGCGGCGCCGGGCATCTCGGCTGCCGTCCTGCTCGGGCTCGGCCGGGCATTCGGTGAGGCGATCGCGGTCACGCAGGTGATAGGAAGCGGCAACACCATTAATGAATCTCTCTTCCCTCCCGGTGACACGCTGGGAAGCCGCATCGCAAGCAGCTACATCGGTGCGAGCACCGCGATCGAGGCCCAATCGCTCCTCTACTTGGCTGCGATCCTGCTCGTGATCTCGCTCATCACGAACGTTTCCGCTCAGGCGATCGTGAATCGGTTCCAGAAGGCACGCAGGATGTCGACCGGATGAGCTCCGCCCAGATCACCGATCCGTACGACATCACGGCCAGCTCGAACAACCTCGGCCGCCGCCGCCGCATCCAGAAGCTGGTCTCATTCGTCGCCATACTGAGCGCAGCCCTTGCCGTCGCGCTCCTCGCACTCGTGCTCGGAACCGTTCTCTTCAAGGGACTCAGCCAGATCGACACTGCGTTCTTCACGAAGCCTGCAGCTCTCTTCGGTGAGAAGGGCGGCATTGCAGACGCCTTGATCGGTAGCGCCTTGATCGTCGGAATGGCCATGATCATGGCCGTCCCGATAGCGATCCTCGTTGCGATCTACATCGCCGAGTACGCAGGCCCGAAGGCCGCATCCTTCTTCCGCGTTATGCTCGATGTCCTCAACGGTGTCCCAGCGATCATCGTCGGCATCTTCATTTACGGCCTGCTCGTCGTCGGGAAGGGCCAGAGCGCCATCTACGGAGCCATGGCTCTCGCGATCCTGATGATCCCGATGGTCGCACGCGCGACCCAGGAGATCCTCGAGCTCGTTCCACGGCACCTTCGTGAAGCCAGCCTCGCACTTGGCGTGCCGCGGTGGAGGACGGTGTACAGCATCGTCCTGCCGACCGCGATCGGCGGCATTCTCACGGGAGTCGTGATCGCGGTTGCTCGCGTTGCCGGCGAGACGGCGCCGCTGCTCTTCACGTCGTCGATCACGCAGAACCAGATTTCCTTCGATATCCACAATGCGCTCCCGACGCTCCCCGTGCGCATCTTCACGCTCTCGGAGTCGCCGTCTCCCGATGATCAGGCAGCCGCGTGGGCGGCGGCGCTCGTCCTGATTGCGTTTGTGCTCGTGATGAACATCGTGGCCAAGGTGATCGCAAACCGGAAGCGCAGGAGCCTCGAAGGCGGGTAGACCCCTGCGGTCCGACCAGCATGCATCGATGGAGTTCGATATATTCAACCCCGTCGACACAGGGAGTCGGATGATGGTGGGGATGGGCGAGCTGGGCGAAAGGCGGTAGACGTGAGTGCTTCGCTCGAGGCCGTCGCCTGTTGCACGCCGCTCTCGACACCGGTGATGAGTGACGAGGAGACGAACGCAACCGCCGAGCTGTTCAGGGTGCTCGGCGACCCGGCGCGGGTGCGGATCGTGAACATGATCGTCGTTGCTGGGGCTCCGATCTGCGCGTGTGACTTCTACGACGCCCTCGGTCTCGGGCAGCCGACCGTCTCCTATCACCTGAAGAAGCTGACGGACGCAGGTCTGCTCGAGCGTGAGCAGCGCGGGAAGTGGGCCTTCTTCTCGCTGAACGAGAAGGCAGTCGAGAAGCTGGCTGCGGTCGCCGACCTGAAGGTCGCGCAATGCTGACATCGTGGCTCGCACACCGCGCGTGACCCGGGTGACCCGCGTTGGCATCAACGGCTTCGGTCGCGTTGGTCGCCTCGCGCTCCGCGCGGGCTGGGGCCGGAATGACCTGGCGTTAGTGCACGTGAACGAGATCAAGGGCGGCACGGGCACGGGAGCGCATCTCCTCGAGTTTGACTCCGTCCACGGAAGGTGGGCAATGCCCATTGCGAGCAACGAGCACAACCTGGCCATCGATGGTCGCCGCCTGGGCTGGTCGGACGTGTCGGAGCCTACGGACGTCGATTGGGAGGGTCTCGGAGTCGACGTGGCGCTGGAGTGCTCGGGCAAGTTCCGCACCGGGTCGACGCTGAAGCCCCACCTCGAGCGCGGCGGAAGTGCCGGTCCTGGTGGGTTTGGTGTACGGCGCGCTCTGGCTGCGCCGGCGGCTG
>JAJAZN010000022.1 GCA_026785685.1 Thermoleophilia bacterium | reverse complement strand
TCGACCCACTTCGCGTGGTGCTTCTTCGCCCACGCCTCGTCGACCTCACCCGTCGTCATCCCGCGAAGAGCATGACGGGTCGTCGGGTGGATGAGCGCGAGGTAGAGGTGGCCGACGAGCAACCCGATCGACGCGAACGTGAGCGCGTCGTGCACCGTGCCCGTGCCCGCGAAGATGAAGCGATGGTCGCGCTCGCCGAGCCAGAGGAAGAAGCCCGAAAGCGCGAAGAGCAACGCGAACGCGATCGTCAGAAGCGCGTTGATCTTCTGGCCGGCGTTGAACCGTCCCTGCGGTGTCTTGCGGCCGCGGAGCCAGCGGCGATCATCCCGGTCGATCGTCTCGATCTCGCGCCAGTCCTCGGCGAGGCGCTTGCGGTTGCCGACGATCAGGATCACGACGAGCGCCACGGCCCAGGCCACGGCAACCCAGAGATGCACACCCTTGACGAGTTGTCGCCGGCTGATCAGGGTCGAGAGAACCGGAAGGTAGAGGATCATCCCCGTGGCGAGCAAGGCGAGGAACGCGGACGCGTGCATCCAGTGCAGGGCGCGCTCCGTGACGGTGAAGCGCTTGATTCGCGCCACCGACTTCGGTGCGGTCAGCGGTGTTTCGGGAAGCGCGGGCTCAAGAACTGAAGCCATTGGAGTTCCCGAGCCACGCGTCGGCGTCGTAGCCGTTCTGTTCCCAATACCCGGGCAGCGCGGTCGTGCCGAGCTCGATGCGGTTGACCCACTTGACGCTCTTGTAGCCGTACATCTGCGGCATCACGAGCCGGACGGGCGCGCCATGCGGCCGGGAGATCGGCCCCCCGTCCATCTCGTAGGCGAGCATCACGTCCGGCAGCAGCGCCTGTTCCAGGGTGAGCGAATCCTCATACGGGCTCTCGGCGGAGACGAAGTTGAGGCCGGCGACGTTACTCTGCGCACCTGCGCGCTCGAGAAGGTCGGCGATCCTCACCCCGCCCCAGCGGACGTCCGACACGGACCAACCCGTGACGCAGTGAAAGTCGGAGATCTGATCGGCCCGCGGCATCGCCTTGAGATCGGCGAGCGTGTAGCTCGTCGGCGATCCGACGAGACCGGTTACATCGAGACGGTAGGTCACGGGATCGAAGGTCGGAATCGAGCTGCCCACGGTGTAGATGCGCCAACCCGACGTCGGGACGATGCTCGAGACAGATTTCGGCACGGCCCGGTCGAGCAGCCCCGTCGCATCCTTCGCGAGGAAGAGACCTGCAGCGCCGAGACCGAGGATCCCGAGGAAACCGGCGCGACCGATGGTGCGGTCGTTCATAGAACGAAGTTGTAGCGTGCGAACCTTACGGCGACCTTACGGGTGGGTGAACCGCGCGTTGCGCCTATCCTGCCGAGGCGATGCGCGTCTATCTCTGTCGACATGCCCACGCCCTCCCCGGCGAGCCGGATGAGTTCCGTGAGCTCTCTGCCGAGGGGGTCGAGCAGGCGCGCGCGCTCGGCGAGAGCCTGTCCGCCCGCGCCGCTGCACCCGTGGTCGTCCTCTCGAGCCCGCTCCTGCGCGCCCGGCAGACGGCAGCGGAGCTCGGCCGCGCCGTGGGAGTGCCGGTGCGGGTCGACGACGCGCTCGCACCGGGTGCAACCGCTGACGGGCTGGCGCAGGCGCTCGAAGGCGAGCAGGGCCCTGTCGCAACGGTCGGCCACCAGCCCGACTGCTCGGAGATCGCGTACGCCGTGATCGGGCGTGACCCCGGCTTCCCGGTCGCCGGAATGGTCGAGCTGGAGCTCAGGACGTGAGCGCTCTAGGAGCCGCCAACACGATGAAGCACGAGCCGTCTGAACGCGCTGGGCGGCACGCTGCTTCGTCCTCGGTCGCCCGAATAGCTCCGCTATTTCGGCTCCCTGCGTCCTCGCATCGCACTCGCCCATCACGCCCAGCCAGCGCGTGGTCACCGTGGTAGCGGCTCTCGAGGTGCGCGACCTGCGCAAGAGCTACGGAGCGAATGAGGCGGTCGCCGGGATCAGCTTCCGGGTCGAGGCGGGCGAGGTCTTCGGTCTCCTCGGCCCGAACGGTGCCGGCAAGACGACCACGGTCGAGATCCTCGAGGGCTACCGCAAGCGCGACGGCGGCGAGGTGACGGTGCTCGGTGTCGACCCGGAGCACGGCGGCCGTGCGCTGCGCGAGCGAATCGGCGTCGTCCTGCAGTCGTCGGAGCTACCGCCGACGCTGACCGTCCGCGAGGTACACCGGATGTTCGCGGGCTACTACGCGCACCCCCGTGACGTAGACGAGGTGATCGACCTCGTCGGCCTCGAGGAGAAGGCGGCCGCCCGCGTGAAGACGCTCTCTGGCGGGCAGAAGCGCCGCCTCGACCTCGGCGTCGCGCTCGTCGGCGACCCGGAGCCCCTCTACCTCCACGACCCCACGACCGGGTTCGACCCGGCCGCGCGGCGGACGGCATGGGAGCTCGTGCGCGCCCTCCGGGGGCTTGGCAAGACGATCCTGCTGACGACCCACTACCTCGACGAGGCACAGCAGCTCGCCGACCGCGTGGCCGTGATCCGCGATGGCCGCATCGTCAAGCAGGGCTCGCCCGCCGAGCTGATCGGAGTCGCCCCCCGGGTCGAGATCCGCTACCAGCAGGATGGGCGTGACGTCGTGATCGAGACGGACGAGCCGACCCGGGTGCTGGCCGAGTTGACCGGCGCGGCCGCGGCAGCAGGTCGCGAACTGGAGTCGCTCGAGGTCGTGCGCCCGTCCCTCGAGGACGTCTACCTCGACCTGATCGACAACGGCGTCTCGGACGGCGACGGGCCGGCGTGAGGCTCTTCCTCCACGAGCTGCGCAACCAGCAGCGCCTGTTCTGGCGCAACCGCGAGTCGGCGGTGTTCGTCTTCATCTTTCCGCCGATGCTGTACCTGCTGCTCGGGGCGGTGTACACGGGAACCTCCGATGGTTTCAGGCTTGCCGACGTGCTGCTCGTCGGGTTGATCGGGTACGGCTGCGCGAACACCGCGTTCGCCGGGCTCGCGATCACGCTCGTGATCCGCCGCGAGAGCGGCGTCCTGAAGCGGATCCGGGCGACACCGCTCCCAACCGTCACGTATCTGGCGGGTGTCCTGTGTTCGACGTTGGTGGTGTTCGTGCTCCAGACGCTGTTGACGATCGCGCTCGGCCTGACGCTCTACGACGCGACAGGCCCGAAGAACTGGGCCGGGATGATCCCGGCGGTGCTCGTCGGCGTCGCCTGCTTTGCAGGCATGGGATTCGGAGTGACGGCGTTGATCCGGTCGTCCGAGGGCGCGTCCGCCGTGGTCAACCTGATCGTGCTGCCGATGGCGTTCCTCTCCGGCTCGTTTGGGCCGACGCGCAACTACCCCGAGGTGCTGCAGTGGATCGCAGACGTGTTACCGCTGACCTACCTGATCGACCTGATGTACGACGTGTACCTGCGGGGAGGCTCGTTCTTCGGGCACCCGAAGGAGATCGCGATCCTGCTGGCCTGGGGGCTCGCAGGCGTCCTGATCGCCTGGCGCCGGTTCGGCTGGGAGCCGCGCGAGCGCTAGCCAGACGAACGACTCGCACGGTCGCGAGGCCCGACGGCGGATCAGACCCCTCCAACTGGTGAGGGCGCGAAAGACGGCCGCCCCCAACAACGCGCCCCCGAGAGGAGCCGCACCGAATTGGTCATAAAATAAAGTCACACCCCAACCGCCAAAGATCATGGGGAAGTTT
>JAJAZN010000021.1 GCA_026785685.1 Thermoleophilia bacterium | reverse complement strand
TCGGGGGGGCTCTCATGTTTGGACCCGCTGGGCCTATACGGAAATCGCTGCGGGGTGGGGGACTGCCGCAAATAATTCCTCCCACGGCCAGTAGAGACGGGGCGGCGAGCTATGCGCCGCCCTTCTCGTTTCAGCTTACGGAGAGCACCGAGCGTCAGGCGTCGTCGTGGACGGTGCGGCCTTCCATGCCGCCCGCCACCGTTATCACCTGGCCGGTGATGTGGCCAGACAAAATGTCGGATGCGAGCACGACGACCTGGGCCGCCACATCGTCGGGTTGCCCGACCTTTCGCAGCGGCATCGTGCGGGAGATCCGCCACACCGCTTCCGGGTCGACCATTCCGCGCGTCATCGCGGACTCGGCACAGCCCGGAGCGACAGCGTTCACCCGGGCGAGCGGCGCCACGCGCGACACCTCGTTCTTCAGCGAGAGCAGCAGCCCGCCCTGGAGCGCGGACTTCGCGGCGGCGTAGTCGGCGTGTCCGGCTTCGCCGAAGCGACCCGCCGTCGATCCGACGAGCACGAGCGAGCCATGCCCCGAGCGCGCAATCTCGCGCAGGAACGCCCTCGCCGTGAGGAACGTGGCCGTCAGGTTCTGGCGCATCGTCTCCTCCCATCGCTCGAGCGGGAGTTCCCAGACGGGGAGATCCTCGGCGGGCCAGACGCCCGCGACCGCCGCGCACACGTCGACCGAGCCGAGCGTCTCGCGGGCAGTCTCGAAGAGGCGATCGACGTCGGCCTCGACCGTGAGGTCGGCCTGCGCGATCGGTGCGCCACCGATCTCCTCCGATACGGCCCTCGCTCGCTCCTCGCCACGGTGGTAGTGGACGAGCACGCTCGCCCCTTCGGCAGCGAAGAGGCGCGCGCACGCCGCGCCGATGCCGCCGGAGGCACCCGTGACGACGACGCCCTTGCCTGCAAGACCTGAGCGTGGATCCACCCTTTTGCGTGGGCGTTGTATCTCGTCGGGCTCGCCAGGCCGCTTCCCGTCCGGGTGGGCACCGTTTCTTCGTGCTCTTCGGGTGCCCACCCAGACGGTGCGCTCCGTGTGGGGATGGGGCCCCACAGGCCACCGGCCTGCGCGGCCCCATCCCCGCACGTCCTGACGACCCCGACGAACGCCTCGCGATCACGCAAAACGGTGGATCCAGGCTGAGTCCACGAAGGCGTAGGCTATCGAGATGAAGATGTTCATCGTCAGTGACCTAGAGGGCGTCTCCGGCGTCACGAAGGGAGGGCAGACCAAGGGTGGCGCACCGATGTACGAGGAGAGTCGCCGCCTCGACACCGAGGAGATCAACGCAGCTGTCCGCGGAGCGAAGGCGGCGGGCGCGACCGAGATCGTCGCGATGGACTGCCATGGCGCCGGTGACGAGTGGACGTTCAACTCGCTGATCCCTGAGCTCCTCGACGAGGCGTGCGACTTCGTCGTTCAGGACGAATGGACGGAGTACACGGAGTTCCTCGAGAGCGGCGTCGACGCGGCGTTGTTCGTCGGCATGCACGCGATGGCCGGCACGCGGCGTGGGGTGATGAACCACACCGTCTCGGGCCAGGTGTGGCAGAACCTCTGGTTCAACGGTGTACTCGTCGGCGAGACGGGGATCAACGCGGCGCTCTGCGGCAACTGGGGTTGCCCCGTCCTCATGGTCTCCGGCGACGATGCCGCCTGCGATGAGGCGCGCGAGCTCCTCGGCCCCGATCTCGTCACCGTGGCCGTCAAGCAAGGCCTCGGATCGCAATCGGCGCGCAACGTCGCGCCGCTTCGGGCGAGGGCGATGATCGAGGACGGCGTGCGACGGGCGCTCGCGAACCTCTCCGCCGTCGAGCCGTTCCTGCCTGGGAGCCCGTGTGAGATCCAGGTCGAGTACAAGAACACCCGCGCTCCCGATGCGCTGCGCCATCGGCCCGGCGTCGAACGCGTCAGCGATCGGATGATCATCTCCCGGGCCGACACGTGGTGGGACGCGTGGCGGCAGTTCTTCTTCTAGGCCGGTTTGGGGGCGCGCATGATGTCAGCTGCATGGACCGCACTCGAGGAGCACTTCGGCGCCTTCGAGGGACGTCACCTTCGTGATCTCTTCGTCGACGATCCCGATCGGGCCGAGCGGCTAACGATCGACGCGGCCGGGCTCTTCCTCGACTACTCGAAGAACCGGGTCACGGACGAGACCCTGGCCTTGCTGCTCGATCTCGCAGCCGAGGCGGGAGTCGCGGCGCGCCGTGATGCGATGTTCGCCGGCGAGCGGATCAACGCCACCGAGGATCGCTCGGTTCTACACGTCGCGCTACGGATGCCGCGCACGAGCTCGCTCGGCGTCGATGGCGTCGATGTTGTCGCGGACGTTCACAGCGTGCTCGACCGGATGGCCGCGTTCTCGGACGTAGTCCGCTCCGGAGAGTGGAAAGGGTTCACGGGTCTGCCGATCCGCAACATCGTCAACATCGGCATCGGCGGCTCCGACCTCGGGCCGGTGATGGCCTATCGGGCGCTCCGGCACTACAGCCGCCGCGACATGACGTTCCGCTTCGTCTCGAACATCGACGGCACGGATTTCGTGGAGGCGACCAGCGACCTCGACCCTGCGGAGACGCTGTTCGTTGTCTGCTCGAAGACGTTCACGACGCTCGAGACGATGACGAATGCAGCGACGGCCCGAGCGTGGTTGCTCGACGGCCTCGGCGAGGACCAGAGCGCGGTCGCCCGCCACTTCGTGGCCGTCTCCACGAACCTGGCGGGGGTGTCGGAGTTCGGCATCGACCCGGCGAACGCGTTCGGCTTCTGGGACTGGGTTGGCGGGCGGTACTCGAT
>JAJAZN010000020.1 GCA_026785685.1 Thermoleophilia bacterium | reverse complement strand
CCGGCGCAGACCTGCTTCGTACGGCCGGTCGCCGTCATCGAAGCGGAGAGAGTGCACCTCGCCGATGGTCTCGCCGGCGAGAGCCGTCGGCTCCCAGCCGTCCGCGTCGACGTGCGTTTTCCAGGGGCCGGTCATGGCAGAACAGTACCCGTCACGGCGCCGTCGATCCCTTTGTACTCTAGAGCTTGACCGCGACGAAGAGAGGTGCCCGAGTGAGCATTGAGATCACGTTCTACCCGCGCCTGCAGGCGATGACCGACCAGTGGATGGACCTGTTCGGGTACTGGGCGCCCGCTGTCGTCTCGGACACGCTCGAGGAATATCGCGCGTGCCGCGAGACGGCAGCGCTGATGGACTTCACCATGTTGCGCAAGGTCGACATCACCGGTCCCGGGGCGCTCGCGTTCGTCAACGGCATCGTCACGCGCGACGTCTCGAAGCTCGGTGTCGGCCAGATCGGATACGGGGCACTCTGCGACGAGGACGGCAAGATGATCGACGACTGCACCGTGATGGTGCGCTCCGCAGACGACATCCGGTTCTGTGGCGCGAACGACCGCGACTATCACCTTTTCCGTGAGCTGGCGCCCGAGGGCATCACCGTCACCGAGATAACGGATGCGACGCCGCACCTGTGCCTCCAGGGTCCTCGTAGCCGGAAGATGCTGCAGTCGTTGACGGAATCGGATCTCTCCAACGAGGCGTTTCCGTACTACACGTTCCGTGAAGACGTCGAGATCGCCGGTGTGCCCGTCTTCATGACGCGGCTCGGCTACACGGCCGAGCTCGGCTACGAGCTCTGGGTCGATCGCGAGCACGCCCTCGAACTGTGGGACGCGCTGCTCCGCGACTTGACGCCGCAGGGGATGAAGGTGATCGGCATGGACGCGCTCGACCTGTTCCGCATCGAGGGCGGCTTCATCATCGGCGGGGTCGAGTACGACCCGACGGTGTCGCCGTACGAATGCGCGCTCGGCTGGTCGGTCAACCTCGAGAAGGGCGACTTTCAGGGTCGTGAGGGGATCGTCCGTGATCGCGACGCCACGACCTTGCGGCTCGGCAGCATCGTGCTCGACTCCGGGGGTGCAGCCGCGAGCGGCGCACCGCTGTTCGTCGACGGCGTCGAGGTTGGCCTCGTCACCCAGGCGGTGGAGTCGCCGTTCCTCGGTGGCCAGACGCTCGGGCTCGCGAAGATCCCACTGGCCCTGAAGGTGGTGGGGACGAAGGTCGTCGCACGCGTCGACGGGGAGGACGTACGCGGCGAGGTCGTCGAGCACCCGGTGTACGAGAAGGAGCGTCGCAAGGCCAAGGAGCTCGCTTGAGCTACCGCATCTACTGGCGGCGGAACGACGGCGTCAGTGGTCATGTCTGGCTGAGCGCGGGTGACATGGATGCGCTCGCGGTCGAAATGACCCTGCAGGGAATGCCCTGGCCGGGCGACAGGCTGCCCGAGTCCGGGGCGGACGCAGTCCTCACTGCCGACGAGGTGGAAAGCGCGATCGCCGCTGCGCGGGAGACTCCGCTCGGGATCTCCGACGGGCAGCTGTGGATCGACTGGCTCGTGTTTCTCGAGGGCGCAATCCAAAACGGCGGGCTGCTGATTCGCGCCTGACGGGTAGACAGGCCCGCCGCAGCCGGCAGTGAGATAGTTCCGAAACCAGGTGACGTCAAAGGAGGCCCCGA
Source organism: Thermoleophilia bacterium (assembly GCA_026785685.1). Taxonomy (GTDB): domain Bacteria; phylum Actinomycetota; class Thermoleophilia; order Gaiellales; family Gaiellaceae; genus Gaiella. Next base: position 1,030 of record JAJAZN010000020.1, on the reverse strand, counting down.
TGGGATCGAAGGAGATCATTCGCACGGCATTCGACAGCCCGCAACGCGAGCTCGGATGCGAGTTCATGGACTGGGAGGGCTGGTACTGGCCGAGCACGTTCGGTGACGCCGTCGCCGAGCATCACGCGGTTCGCAACGACGTCGGCGTCTGGGACGCCTCGCCGCTGCGCAAGTGGGGCTTCAGCGGTGCCGACGCGCTTGTGGCCGCCGACCGCGTCTTCACGAACGACATGCTCGGTCTCGTGGCGGGACAGGTGCGCTACGCGCCCTTCTGCGACGAGAACGGGAAGATGGTCGGCGACGGGACGGTGTTCAAGGTCGACGACGCCTTCTGCATCGTCGTGACTGCGCTCGATACCGACCTCGATCACTTCAGAACGGTGGTCGCGGGCCTCGACGTCGAGATCGCGCCGCTCACGGCCGAGACGCCGCAGGTGGGCATCAACGGCCCTCGCTCCCCGGAGTTGCTGCAGTCGATCTGTGTCGCCGACGTCTCGTCGCTCCGGTACTTCCGCTTCTGGCCCGAGAAGGTCGAGGTTGGCGGCGTACCGTGCTGGGTGTCGCGTACCGGCTACTCGGGCGAGCTCGGTTTCGAGCTCTTCTGCGAACCTGATGGTGCGGAGCAGCTCTGGGCAGCCGTCGTCGGGGCCGGGGCTCGCCCCTACGGGCTCGCCGCGGTCGAGACGATCAGGATCGAGTCGGGGCTGATCTTCATCGGATACGACTACTTCCCGGGAGAAACGAGCCCGTACGACATGTCCCTCGACAAGATGATCCGGTTCGACGGGCCCGACTTCTGCGGTAAGGCCGCGCTCGAGGCCGAGTCGGCGAACCCGGCGAACCGGCTCCTGACGCTTGTGCTCGACGGCGACGACGTTCCCGAGTACGGCGCGGGGGTGACGAAGGACGGTGCTCCGGTCGGCACTCTCACGAGCCCGTGCGAGAGCCCGACGCTCGGCAAGGTGATCGGGATGGCCGTCCTCGAGACCGGCTGCGCCACGGTCGGTGAGCGGGTCGACGTGGCCGTCGG
>JAJAZN010000019.1 GCA_026785685.1 Thermoleophilia bacterium | reverse complement strand
CCCCCTTCCCCACCCCGGGCCCCCCCGCGTGGGGCCCCCCCCCTATCCCCCCCGCGGCGCCGTGCGCTACCCCTTGGCCCGGCGCGCGCCCCGCGCGCCCCGCCCGGAACTCTCCGGCTCCGAAATCGCGGATGGCGCTCCATGAGGAGAGGTCGATGCTGACACGCGCCTCCGTGTCGCGTGCGACGCGGATGGCTTCACGGGCCGCGCTCCCGACGGGCTCACGGAGGAGCGCGTAGCTCGAGACGTGCAGGTGCGTGCACCCGTCGAACCACGCTCCGTCGATCTCCTCGGGGCGAAGATTGGTCGCGACGCCCCGGTCGGAGCACATCGTTCGTTCGCCGGAAGGGTCGACGAGCGCAACGATGACACCGTTGCCCTCCGTCTCGATCGGCCCGACGAGCTCCACGCCCAGCTCCGCCAGGCGCGACGCCGCAATGAGCCCCGCAGCGTCCGCGCCGCGCTTTCCCACAAAACGCGCGCTTCCACCCAGCTCGCTGACCCACGCGGCGACATTCGCCGCCTGACCCCCCGGTCGCAAGACGATGCGGGAGGTTGCATCCGCGTCGGGGGCGAGTGGCTGCTCGAGCCGCACGATCACGTCGAGCACGAGGTCGCCGAGGCAGCAGATCGTCATCACCTACGATCCTTGCATGGAGAGACGGATCTCGCGCCCGGGTGTGCACGTCGACAGTCGGAGCCGGTAGTGGCGGACGCCCGACGCTCTCGGGGAAGGAAGATGCGGTCACTCGTGATCGGCGGCATCCTCGGAGCGTCTGCTGCCGCCGCAGCACGGCGCCTCCTTCCCCGCCGAACGCCGGGGGACACGCCGTCAGGACTCGGCGCCTTCGAGAGTGCGCCCTGTTACCGCGAGGTGTCCGAGAGCAGGCGCAGCGAGGGCCCGTAGCCGCGAAGAACGCGGTCGGCGCGCTCGATCGTCTGCAGGTTGACGTCGGCGTCACCGATCCCGAGTGAGCGGCCGACCAGCATCGCGCGGGCTGCGGCCGCGAAGTAGGCGCGGTCGTTGGCAACGGGCCGGATCGTCCGGATCACGAGGAACGGCCCGAAAGCTTTCGTCTCGAAAGTCCCTGGAGGGCCGGGATCACGGTTCTCGATCTCCAGCCGGGGCTTGAGGTTGTTTCGCTCGCTTGCGTCGAGAACCCAGATACCTCGCCCGAGTGGTCGGCGTTCCTGGCGGATCGTGCGTAGCGCCAGCACGGAATCCGCCCGCGGGACGACGACATCCGGGAAGCCGCTGTTTCGTTCCCACGCCCCGAGATAGAGCGATTCGTAGCCAAAGAGGATATCGTCCGGGCGGCTCGTTGTCGCGAGGTACTCCTCTGCCTGTGCTCGGGTCGCCTGCCGCTTCTTGGGCTCCCACTCGAACAGTTGCGGCGTCCGGTTCCAGGCCCAGCCGACCTCGAGAACGACCAGAACGGCGGTGAGAGCGATTGCTGCCGCGGGAGCACGTCGTGTCGCACGGAGAATCCCGGCGCTGACGACGATCGCAAAGAACGGGAGCACGAAGATGAGGTGGCGTGATTCGGGCGAGGTCGAGCCGCCGAGCCGCGCCGCGAGAAACGCGGCCACGGGCACGCCGACCACGCACAGAACGAGCGCGCGCGTCTCGTTCCGGACGACGATGAGTCCAACGAGACCGAGGACGAGGACGACAACGAGAACCGGCCAGCGCCCCGAGCTGAAGTCACCTGCTGTTTGCCACAGGTACGTGACGATCGCCCACGGGCCGCCGAGCCTCCCGCCGCGGCCCCCGACCCCGACATCGAAACGGTTTGCGAGAACGAGATCGGTGATCCAAAACGGCGTGCCGGCGAGGCCGACGAGGACGAAGGCGACAGCCGCTTTTCGAATCTGATCGCGCCGTGCGAGGACGACGAACACTGCCTGGGCCGCGAAGACGAGGGCACCGTACGGGTGCGCAGCGACCCCGAGGAGAAGCACCGCACCCCATCCGGCCCAGGCGCCCCGTCTCCGACGGTCGAGGGCGCGGAGGAGCATCAAGAACGACAGGAGTGACAGGAACAGGAAGAGGCTGTACATCCGCGCGTACACACCGTGGAAGAGGAAGACCCAGCTGGCGGCGACGAGGGCAGTCGCGATCACAGCACTCCTGCGATCGGCAAGGCGCCTCCCGAGCAGGGCGACGAGCGGCAGGCTCGCGACCGCGAACGACGCCGAGACGAGGCGCATCCCGCCGAGACCGAAACCGAGATGCGCGACCGCCCAGGCGAAGAGGAAGTGGAGTGGAGCCCCGCCGCGCTCACGCGTGACATGCTCGATCACGCCCGCGAGGCTGTCCCGGCCGACGAAGAGCGCAAGCGTCTCGTCTTCGTGCGGTGGCCAGGCCATCAACTGATGCGTGAGGAACACCCCGGCCGCAAGCGAGATCGCACCGACTGTGAGCCAGAACGCGTGTGTCGTGACGAACGCGCGCGCCGCGGCTACCGACGATGTGGAGTGGGGAGAGGAGTCAGCGTGCTCTGTCATCTGGCTTCGTGCTTCAGCGTCGCTGGTAGATTCCCCGCCTGATGCCGATCTACGAGTACCGCTGCCCCAACGGGCATACCTTTGAGATGTTCCAGAGGATGAGCGACGCCCCTGCCGAGACGTGCGAGACGTGTGGGGCGAGCCCGGTCGAGAAGATCCTTTTTCCCGTCGCTGTGCACTACAAGGGCTCCGGCTTCTACTCGACGGACTACGGCCGTGGGTCGCGGAAAGCGACCGGCAAAGAGGGCGATGGCGGTAGCTCGAGTGATGGAGGCGGGTCGAGCGAGAAGAGCGAGGCGTCCTCCGAGAAGAAGGAGACAACGAAGGACTCGGGCTCGAGCGACAAGAAGCCTGCGTCGAGCGAGTGACGTCGTGTCATAGCTTGCGGTCGCCGACGACGCAGCCTGGCGCATAGGGAAGGCCCTTCGGAGGCTGCAACGGGGCCGACCGACCCGTGAACATGGAGACGGTCGCGACGTTGTCCTCGGAGCCGAAGATGACCGATTGCCCATCGGCGCTACCGGGGTCGCCGCCGAGGCGGCAGTGGAGCGCACCCTTCGTGTTCGCGCGGAAGTAGACCCACCCGAGTTGGAGCACCTGACCGGCAGTCAGGTCGGTCGCGAGCGGCTTCACAATAGAGCTGCCTCGGAACGGGAGCTTCACGGCGGTGCGAAACGACGTGACCTTGTCAGCGGTCGCCTGGATTATCTGCTGCTGGCGCCGCGCACGGTCGAGATCTGTCTCGGACGGATCGAGGCGATTCTCGCGAACGCGCGAGTAGATGAGCGCGCGCGCCCCGTTCATCTCCTGCTTCCCCTTCTCGAAGCGCCAGCCTTCCCACGCCCGACAGCGAGCAGAGGTTGCGAAGGGACAGTCGAATCGGTTCGAGAGGATCGGGCGCGGTACGACGACCTCGATCCCTCCCACGGAGTCGATCAGCTCCCGGAACCGGTCGAAGTCGACGAAGGCGACGTGGTTCACGTCGAGACCGGTCAGGCTTTTCACCGTGCGGAGCGCGAGCGTCGGGCCGCCGTACTGGAACGCCGCATTGATCTTCGATGCCCCGTAGCCCGGAATCTCGACACGGAGGTCGCGGGGGATCGAGAGGAACGAAAGCCGGTGCTTGCGGGGATCGGTGCGGATGAGCATCACAGAGTCCGAGCGGTTTGCACCGCTGCGGGCGGCTTGCTTGCTGCCGTCGGTCCCGAGGACGAGGATCGTCGTTGGCTTCGACGTGAGGAGGCCCTTCTGTGGCGTCAACTCGGCCAGCACCGGGCCCGGTACGCGGTCGTTCGCTTCCGAGATACCCCGTGAAAACGAGAGATAGCTCGCCCCGAGCCAGACGATCCCGAGGACGAGGAGCATGAAAAGAGCGAGCGTGATTCGCCGCCCGACTCGTCGCTGACGCGGCTTCCGCGGTGTCGCAATCGGGTCGCTCTTGAGGTCACGGGCACGTGCCGGACGCTGCAACGGGACCTTGCCCTTTGCCCGACCACCCTTGTACACCCGATAGGGCTTCTCTTGTTCGGGCATTCGGGCGGTTATCGTAGCCGCGCAATGCATGAAGAGCGTGTTATCGGAGTCGACCTCGGCGGAACGAAGGTTCTCGCGGGTCTCGTCGCGCGCGATGGGGCGATCGGGCGCACGATCGAGATCCCGACACCCGGCGGCACACCCGACGAGGTTCTGCGTGCGGTCGACTCGGTCGTCGACGACCTGCTTGCTGACGGAGCGGCCGCGATCGGGTACGGCGTGCCCCTCAACATCGACCGGCGCACCGGTGTGGCCTTGCGAGCGATCAACCTTCCTCTCCACGACGTTCACTTTCCGGATCGCGCCCGCGCGCGATACTCGCTGCCGGCAGGGGTTGAGAACGACGGGAACGCGGCTGCTCTCGCCGAGTGGCGGCTTGGCGCCGGACGCGGCGCGAGCGACCTGATCATGCTGACGCTCGGCACAGGGGTTGGTGGCGGCCTCGTCATCGACAACCGGCTGTATCGCGGCTGGGCAGAGCTCGGCCACACGGTGGTGGTCGCGGGCGGTGCACCTTGCCAGGGGAACTGCCACGGGCACGGACACCTCGAGGCGGTTGCCTCGGGGCACGCGGCGGATCGCGTCGCGGCAGAGCTGTACGGTCCTGCCGCGGGCGCCCCGCTTCTCGTCGAGCGAGCAAGGGGCGGTGATGAGCATGCGCGAGACGCACTTGCGGAGATCGGGCGCCTGCTCGGGATCGCGATCGGATCGCTCACGAACATCTTCGATCCGGACGTTGTCGTGGTCGGCGGAGGCTTCGGCGCAGCCGCTGCCGAGCTGATTCTCGAGCCGGCCCTCGCCGCGGCGCGGGGCGAGGCGATCGAGCCCGCCGATACGACGCTCCGGATCGTGCAGGCCGAACTCGGGGAAGAGGCGGGCTTGATCGGGGCCGCGCTCGTGGGGTTCGAGGCGCTCGACGGAGTGAGGTAGCCCGTGCCGCTCGCCGTCTGCGCAACGCCGATCGGGAATCTCGCTGACGTGACGCTTCGCGTGCTCGAGGAACTCTCGTCGGCCGAGACCGTGCTCTGCGAGGACACGCGTCGCACGCGGGGCCTGCTCGAACGACACGGGGTTCGGGCTCGGCTTCTCTCCTATCACCAGCACAACGAGGCGAGCCGTGTAGCCGAGCTCGTCCCGCGGCTCGTGGGAGGGCGAGCGCATGGCGCTCGTCTCCGATGCCGGTCTCCCCGGTGTCAACGACCCGGGCGCGCGCATCATCGCGGCCGCACTCGCGGCGGGTGTTGTCGTGACGGTGCTTCCCGGGCCGTCTGCGGTCGAGACGGCACTCGTTGCGAGCGGGCTAGCCGGCGAGCAGTACCGCTTCGTCGGATATCTCCCGCGCAGCGAGCGAGATCGCGCCGCCCTGTGGCTCGAGCTCGCTGCGTGGCCCCACCCGACCGTGGCATTCGAGTCTCCACGACGGCTTCCGGCCTCCCTCGCGAGCCTCGCCGCCGCCGAGCCCGAGAGACGTATCGCCGTCTGTCGCGAGTTGACGAAGGCGTTCGAGGAGGTCGTCACCGGTTCGGCCGCGGTCGTCGCGGAGCGGTACCGCGAGGCGCCTCGAGGCGAGGTGACACTCGTTGTCGGCCCATCGACCCGTGCCGTCGACGCAGGAGCCGCCCTCGCCGCCGTGGTTGAGCTCGTCGCGGCCGGTACGCCTCGAAAGATCGCTGCCACTGTCGTGTCCGGTCTGACCGGCGTTCCCCGAAACATGCTGTACAAAACCTCTCTGTAATCATATTTGACAACGAGCGGCGCTCTCGCTACTCTACCTTTTAGTTGTCTCAATTGGTAACAAACAGAGTTTGAGGTTCCCCACAGGAGGTGGAGCAATGCGTCGTCTCACGGTCGGTATCGTCGTTCTTGTCGCTCTCGTTGCGGTCCCGACCGGTTGGAGTTGGACGTGGCCGCTCGCAGGAGATGTTCTCCGGCCCTACTCGCTCGGGCCCGAGCCGGACGCGGCCGGGCAACATCGGGGGGTCGATGTTGCCGGCGGAGACGGCGAGTCGGTTCGGTCGCCGGCCGCGGGAGTGATTTCATTTGCCGGGTCCGTTCCTGGCTCCGGCCGGACGGTGACGATCCAGGCGGCGGGCTATGCGGTCTCCGTGACCCACCTCGCAGCGATCACGACCAGCAAGGGGGCAATGATCGCCGAGGGAGGGGTGGTCGGTGTTGCCGGACAGACCGGCGGCTCCGAGTGGCCGTCCCCGTACGTTCATCTCGGCATCCGGACATCGGACGCGGCTGACGGCTACCTCGATCCGATGACGCTCCTGCCGCCCCGCGCGGTCATCCCTCCGCCGCCCGCGACCCAGCCCATCCCGCCCGTGATGGTTGCACCGGGTCAACCGGCCGCGACGGCGAGTCCCGAGACGACGCCCCTCCAGCCATCGCCCGTTGCTCCCCCTCTTGCTCCTGTCGCCGCGCCGGCCCTGGTCAACGAGCCTCCTCGGGCAGTCGATGCGGTGACGCCCGCCCCGGCTCCGACCGCGGCGCCCGTGAGCGCGGCCGAGTCACCGGCCGCAGCCACTCACTCTGTGACGGCGCGGGGTTCCGCGGGGGTTCCGGTCGGAGTCGCTCGTCCGCTCCCCTCCAGCGAGCGTACGACGTTTCGGAATCCCAGGAGAGTGCGGGCCGGCGCGGCCGGATCGCACGTCGCTCGACTTGCTTCCGCTAGGTCGGTGATCCCGACAGCTACAAGCCCGTCGCCTGGGGTCGAGACCAGCAACGTGACCCGTGTCGTCGGGCGTACAGACGCGCCCGCGTCGTCGCCGCCGGGTCAGGGTGCGGCAACCCCTAGCGTCGGTCAGGTGCCCCGGTCCGCTGTCGGCAACAGCCCATCGATCGATTCAGCGAAGCGTGGGCATGACGGGTTCGGCTGGCGCGTCGCTGCTCCCTTCTTTGCTCTTGTACTCGTCGTCTCTGGCTGCGTGGGCGCGGCGTTCCTGGCGTGCCTCCGTAGAATTGGTCGTCATGGAGCGCTACTACGTCACGACCCCGATCTACTACGTGAACTCGACCCCGCACATCGGGCACGCCTACACGACGATCGCGGCGGACATCCTGGCCCGAAATCAGCGGCAGCGTGGCGCCGAGACGTTCTTCCTGACCGGCGTCGACGAGCACGCAGCGAAGGTGGCCCGAGTCGCCGCCGAACAGGGTCTGTCGCCCCAGAAGTACGCCGATCAGATCGCGGTCGTCTGGCGTGACCTGCCGGAGCGCCTTCATGCGTCCAATGACTTCTTCATCCGCACGAGCGATCCGGAGCACAAGACGTTCGTGCAGGGGTTCCTGCAGCGGCTGTTCGACAACGGGCACATCTACCAGGACGTGTACTCCGGCCTGTACTGCGTCGGCTGTGAAGCCTTCAAGACGGAGGCTGACCTTGTCGACGGGAAGTGTCCCGAGCACGACCGCGAGCCCGACTGGATCGAGGAGCGGAACTGGTTCTTCAGGCTCTCGTCGTTCGAGCAGCAACTCCTCGAGCTGTACGAGCGCAGCGACTTCGTCCTTCCGGGATTTCGGGCGAATGAGGCGAAGAGCTTCATCGAGGGCGGCCTCCAGGACTTCTCGATCAGCCGTGCGGGGCAGACGTGGGGG
>JAJAZN010000018.1 GCA_026785685.1 Thermoleophilia bacterium | reverse complement strand
TTTGGCAGCGGCGCTTCCTGCCTGCCCGCTCACCCGAGGGCGAGACGGCCGGCGGCGCGGAACGCGCGTCCCCTACGCTTGGCTATGGCGATTCCCCGATGGGTCTCGGGAACACGCCTCTACCCGCTGGTACCTCCACTGCCGGTACTGCTCGAATCTGTCACGTCCGGACCACCTCCTTTCCGCGGTTCATCGGAGTGTATACCGACGAGCCAGGACGACGGCAACCCCAAACGAAACCCGAACCTCGCACAGCCCGAATCAGGCGTCGACGACGACCATTCCGTCGTCTCGCACGCGCGCCGGGAACGTGTCGACGTCGATGTAGGCGGGAAGCGTCAGGGCACGACCCGTCGTGATGTCGAACCTCGCGCCGTGCCGGGGACAGATCGCGACTCTCTCCGCACAGTCGAACTCACCCTCACACAGCGGGCCCTCGTCGTGCGTGCACTGGTCCTCGATCGCAAAGAACTCGCCGGCGCAGTTGTAGACGCCGACCGACAGCGACGGCGACACCTCGACGATCCGAACCGTCCCGGAAGGGAAGTCGGCGAGCGGGCAAACGTCGACCTCGGGCATCAGTTGACGGAGATGTCGCCGCTCGAGGTACCCCACTCCTCAGGGAGTGGCGTCCCCTTGGACTGATGGAGGGCCACCTTGAGAACGCCCATCCCGAGAAGCGCACACTTGAGCCGAACCGGGCTGAGTGGAATCCCGATCTCGTCGAGGAGCTCCTCCTTCTGCATCACCGCAACCTCCTGCGCCGAGCGCCCCTTCACGAGATCGGTGAGCATCGACGTCGCTGCCTGGCTGATCGCGCAGCCCCGCCCTTCGAACCCGACACTCTCGATGATGTCTCCGTCACGGAATCGCACCGAGACGGTAACCTCGTCACCGCACAGAGGGTTCTGACCCTCGGCGACCGCGTCGTTCGGGTCGAGAATTCCGTGGTTCCTCGGCGTCTTGTAGTGGTCGAGGATGACCTCTCGATACATCTGCTCGAACTCGCTCATCCGAGATTCTTCCGAACCTTGTGAAGGCCGTCGACCAGGCGGTCGACCTCCTCGGCAATGGAATAGAGGTAGAAGCTCGCCCGTGTGGTCGCGGCGACGCCGAGTCGCGTCATCAGCGGCTGCGTGCAGTGGTGGCCGGCGCGTACTGCCACCCCTTCCCAGTCGAGGATCTGCGCGACATCGTGCGGATGAATGCCCGCTACCTCGAACGACACGATCCCGGCGCGGCGCTCGATCGGCGGTCCGAACAGCCGTACCCAGTCGAGCTCACCGAGACGCTCCATCGCGTAGCGCGTGAGCTCGTGTTCGTGCTGCTCGATCGAGGCGAGCCCGATCCCCGTGATGTAGTCGATTGCCGCTCCGAAACCGACAGCCTCGGCGATCGCCGGCGTTCCTGCCTCGAACTTGTACGGAAGCTCGTTGAAGGTCGTCTTGTCGAGACCGACGGAGCGGATCATCTCGCCACCAAGATTGAACGGCGCCATCTCCTCGAGCAGCGCGCGCCGACCCCACAGCGCACCGATACCCGTTGGGCCGCAGAGCTTGTGAGAGGAGAGAGCGAGGAAGTCACAGTCGAGCGCCTGCACGTCGATCGGGCGATGAGGCGCCGCCTGGGCAGCGTCAACGACGATGATCGCGCCCTGCTCATGGGCCCACGCACCGATCTTCTCGACCGGATTGATCGTGCCGAGCGAATTCGAGACGAGACCGACGCACACGACCTTGATCGAGTTGTCACGGGCGAGATCGTCCAGGGCGTCGAGCTGAAGCTCGCCCGCGTCGTCGATCGGGATGTGGCGGAACGCGGCGCCGGTACGGCTCGCGATGAACTGCCAGGGAACGAAATTGGCGTGATGCTCCAGCTCGGTGATCACGACGGTATCGCCGGGGCCGAGATTCTGGAGACCCCAGGCGTACGCGACCAGATTGATCGACTCGGTGGCGCTGCGGGTAAAGATGATCTCGCGCTCGGAGGGCGCGTTGACGAGGGTCGCGACGGTGTGCCGCGCGCCCTCATAGCCCTCGGTCGCCCTCTCGGCAAGCTTGTAGACGCCACGATGGACGTTCGCGTACTCGTGCTCGTAGAACGCACGCATCCGATCGAGAACCTGCCGCGGCTTCTGCGTCGACGACGCCGAGTCGAGGTACGCAAGCGGCTTCCCTCCGGAGAGCTCCTCCAGGAACGGGAAGTCGGCGCGCAGGACTGCCGAGTCGAGTGGGTTCGCTGTGGTGACGGCCATCTAGTACATGGTAGCCGGGCTGCTCATCGCGACCTGCTCCGGAGCGGAATGAAGCGGTCATCCGTCAGCCAGAGGAATCCGATCGTGATCCCGCAGCCGACTGCGATCAGGACGATCGAGGCCGGATTGGGGATCGCGAGCTCGAAGAACCGCCGCAATCCGGGCAGGATGAGCACGAAAAGGTACGCGACGAACAGCAGGCCGCACATCGTTCCAACCAGACGCGCCCTCCTCGTGCTCGTCGCCTCGAGGACGAGGACGAGGTAGAGCCCGATGATGATCAACGCCGTCGTGGCTGCTGTCCGCGACTGGAGAAGCCCCAGGTCGAAGACGTTGAGTGCGATGAGGTAAGTCGTCGTCACGCCGAGTCCCGCAGCAACGCCCGCAGGGACCGAGAAGCGCCCGACCTCGCGGAGAAATCCGTCAGTGCGCCAGTGTCCATCACTCGGGGCAAGGGCCAGGAAGAACGCGGGAATCCCGACCGTCAGGGTGCCGACGATGGTCAGATGCCGCGGCAGCAGCGGATACTCGGCAGGGGTGATCCCGATGGCGACGATCAGAAATGCGGCGAAGACCGATTTCGTCACGAAGAGCTTGGTCACGCGCTGGATGTTGCGGAGAACCCGTCGGCCCTCGGCGACCATCGCGGGAACCGCGGCGAAGTCACCGGTGACGAGAACCACGTCCGAGACCGCCTTCGCCATCTGCGTACCCGATCCCTGCGCGATCGAAAGTCGCGATGCCTTGAGGGCCGGCACGTCGTTGACGCCGTCTCCGACCATCGCGACGTACCGACCGCGCCGCCGCAGTGATTCGACGACTCGACGCTTGCCTTCCGGCGAGATCCTCCCCACGATGCCGATCTCGGCCGCCATCCGGTCGAGCTCGAGATCATCGTCCGGGAGATCATCTCCCGCGAGTGGCGGCCCCCGCTCAGGGATGCCGGCGTCTCCCGCGATCGACGCTACCGTGCTCGCAGAGTCGCCAGAGAGCACCACGATCTCGACGCCCTGCTCGTTGAGGAACGCGATCGTCTCACGCGTCGCCGGGCGGAGCTCCTCCGCCAGAACAGCAAGCCCGAGCGGCCTCACTCCTCCAAGCGTGCCCGCGTCATCGGGGAACGCCTTGTGGGTGACGCCGAACCCGACGACCCTCCGACCCGCCCTCTGGTGGTCGCGCGCCAGAGCATCGAGCTCACCGAGCGTGAAGACCTCCGGGGCGCCGAGCACGTAGCGAACGCCGCCGAGACGCATGCCGCTCCAACGGCGCCGGGAAAGGAACGGGACGACGTCGTCTGTGGGCTCCGGGTCGGCGGGCCATGCTGCGGCCATAGCCTCCAGCGTCGCGTTCCGGCCCTCGGAGGAGGCCGCGAACCGCCCGAGAGCCACGCCGAGCTCATCCTGGGTCACACCCGTGGCCGGAACGAGCGCTACGAGACGCAGGCTCGGCTCGGTGAGCGTGCCGGTCTTGTCGATGCACAGCGTGTCCACGGAGGCGAGCGACTCGATCGCATTCAGCTGCTGCGAGAGAGCTCCGGCCCTCGCCATCCGCACTGCTGCGGCCGCGTACGTGATCGAGACGAGCAGCACGAGTCCCTCCGGAATCAGGGTCACCATTCCCGCTACGGCGGTCTCGACCGCGTGGTTGACCGCGACGTCCTGCTTCCACAGCGCAACGATGAGCATCGCACCGAGCGGCACGGTTACACCGAGCAGCACGTACAGCAGCCGGTCGATCGCCCGCTCGAGGGGCGAGCGCGGATGCCGGAACTCGCGCGCCGTTCCCGCAATTCGCTCCGCGTAGCTGTCGGCTCCTACCGCGGCGACGTCGAACGATCCCGTTCCCTCGACCACGAATGATCCCGACCTGACCTCGTCCCCGACCCTACGGGCGACCGCCTTTGCCTCGCCGGTCAGGATCGACTCGTCGACAAGGAGGTCGGTGCTGGATACAAGCGCCCCGTCGGCCACGACCTGGTCGCCGGGCGCGAGCAGCACGTGATCACCGACGACGATCTCCGTGACGTGCAACGACCGCGATGCTCCATCTCGTACGACCAACGCATGCGGTTGCACGAGCGCAGCGAGCTCATCGAGCTTTCGGCGCGCGTGGAGCTCCTGCCAGACCCCGATTCCGGTGTTCGTGAGGATGATCGCCAGGAAGAGCGCGTCCCTCCAGTCGCCGAAGACGAGTGTCAGAAGGCCGAGCGCGAGGAGAATCGCGTTGAACGGCGTGATCGCGTTCGCACGGACGATCGTCGCAGTCGAACGACTCGTCCGGGACTCCCCGGGCTCGCCTCGTGCCGCGATTCGTCGAGAGGCCTCCGCCTCGGTCAGGCCTGAGCTCACACGGTCGAGGCTAACAGCGACCGGCCGACATGGATTTCGGGGGCCGGTCGTCAGCTCGGCGGATGAACCTTGCCGTTCGACTGCGCACGGGTGGCAACTTCCCTTTGCCTCTGCACCGCCTCGGCCGCGATCGCGAGCAACTCGCAGAGCCGTACGAGCCTCACGCGCTCGGAGCTCTCGGCCAGCAGCTCCTGCTTCAGCTCGGCTGAAAGCTCGAACCTGCCGGCAATCGAGAACGAGAGCTCCGGCGTGTCGCGCTCGGGTGCGACCACGTCGCTCTCCGTCAGCTCGGCGAGGCGCGAAAACAGCGCCAGCGCGCGATCAATGTCGGCCCCGTCCGCTGGATCATCCTGGTCGGCGAACGGCTCCACACTGGCCGTTACAAACGGCCGGCCCGATGTCAGCTCCAGCAGCCGAAACCGCTCGCCACCCTCGACGATGATGTTCGAGCGCCCGTCCTCGAAGCGCTCCGTCACATCGCTGACGGTCGCAAGCGTCCCGACCTCTCGTAGCCCGGCATCATCCGCGTACACGATTCCGAACGGCATCCCCTGCTCGAGACTCTCCCCGATCAGCTCCTGGTACCGCGGCTCGAAGATGTGCAGCGGCACCCGCTCGGTTGGAAGCAAGACGAGGCCGAGCGGGAAGAGGCCGAGTTCATCCATCACTGCGAAGATTACGCGCGCGCCGGAGGTTCCGGTCGCGGACGATCGCCGAAGGGCTTCAGGCCTGCGGAATGCGCGCCTCGAGCGCGGCGCCGAGCGCGGTTCTCACGGGCTCGAGCTCGATCCGGTCGAGCACGTCCTGAAAGAAACCGCGCACGATCAGGCGCTCGGCCTCCTGGCGGGACAGTCCCCGCGCCATCGCGTAGAAGAGCTGCTCGCGATCGACCTGGCTCAACGTCGCACCGTGTGTGCACCGGACGTCGTTCGCAAGGATCTCGAGCCCGGGGATCGAATCCGCGTGCGCCGTCTTCGAGAGGAGCAGATTACGGTTCTCCTGATAGGCGTTCGTCTTTTGGGCATCCTTCTCGACCCGGATCATGCCGCGCCACACGGCGCTCGCGGTGTCACGCAGCACACCCTTGAAAGCGAAGTCCGACGTCGTGTTCGGCGCGATATGCTCCTGGAACGTGTCGTAGTCGAGTCGCTGCACGTTGTCGGCGAAGTACGCGCCCGTCACCCGGGATGTCGCACCCTGTCCGGCGAGGTCGTTCTGAATCCATACCTTGCCACCACCGGAGCCGAAGCCGCCCGCAACCCAGTCGAGCTCGGCGTCACGACCGACGGTCGCGTGATGCGATGCGAAGTGCCACGTGCTCTGCGACAGGTTCTGGACTGAGACGTACTCGACCTTGGCGCCGTCCTCGACGACGATCTCGACCGCCGCATTCGAGTACCCCGAGAGCTCGGGGGAGGCAGATGCGTACTCCTCGATCACGGTGAACTGGCTCTGTGCCTCTGCGACGATCAGCAGCCGCCAGAAAAGCGAGCCTCCCTCGACCGTGTTGGCAATCCGGATGTAGAGCGGCTTCTCGACCACGACGCCCTTCGGGACATGCACGAGGATGCCGTGCTCCCACATTGCCGCGTTGTGCGCGACAAACTTCTCGCTCTGCCCGACGAGCGTGCCGAGAAGCGGATGGTCGTCGCTCAGCAACTCGAAGCGGATGCCTTCGGGGG
>JAJAZN010000017.1 GCA_026785685.1 Thermoleophilia bacterium | reverse complement strand
TGATGGGCGAGTGCGATGCGAGGACGCAGGGAGCCGCAGATATGGGACATATCTGGGCGACCGAGGACGAAGCAGCGTGCCGCCCAGCACGTTTCGGCGGCACAAGTCTCATTCTGATTCGGGTTCTTTGCGCTCGGCTCGCTCGTCGTTCGATGTTGGCTACGGTGAGGGAGAACCGGCGGTGCTGACCTCCCGCGCCGCGCCGGAATCTCTACGGAAGGGACGCGGGCACTTGCGTACCGCGATCGTCTCGACCTACCCACCGCGGGCCTGCGGGATCGGGTCGTTTGCCGCCGACGTTCGTTCGGCTCTGCTCGGCCTCGACGAGATAGACAGAGTCGAGAAGGTCGTGATCGTCAACGAGCCGTCGCGTCCGCAGCGGCCCGGTGTAACCGCGACGATCGCCCAGGCGGTTCGCGGCGACTACACGCGCGCGGCTCGACTGCTGGGACACCTCGACATCGACGTCGTACTCCTCCAGCACGAGTACGGCATTTTCGGAGGTCGCGACGGCGGGTACATCTCTTCGCTCGTCGAGGAGCTGACACAGCCGCTCGTCGTGACGCTGCACACAGTTCTGTCCAAGCCGACGGATCATCAGGCGAAGGTGCTCGCGGCTGTCTGTCGCCAGGCGGAGCTCGTGATCGTGATGACCGAGGCTGCGCAGCGTTTCCTCGTCGATGGCGGTACCTGTACGGCTGACAAGATCCGAGTTGTCCCACACGGGGCGCCACCCGTGATCGCGCAACGCGCAGATGCGTATGCGGCGCAGAGCCAAGGAGAAGGCGGAGCCCGGATGCGGACGACCTATGGCGCCGATGGGGACCGATTCCTCCTCTCGACATTCGGGTTGATCTCGGCTGGCAAGGGGCTCGAGATGGCCATCCAGGCGCTGCCCGCAATCGTCGAGCGTTATCCCGACGTCCTGTACGTGATTGCCGGGCGGACACACCCGGACGTTGCGCACCGTGAAGGCGAGCGTTACCGATTGGGGCTCGAGCAGGAGGTACTCGATCTCGGCCTCGAGGATCACGTCGAGTTCGACGATCGGTTCCTCAGCGTCGACGAGATCGCCGGCCTTCTTGCCGAGACCGACGTGTTCGTCACCCCGTACCGGAATCGCGAGCAGATCTCGTCGGGGGCGCTCACCTTCGGCATCGCCGCAGGCTGCGCCGTCGTCTCGACGCCCTACTGGTACGCACAGGACATGCTCGGATCGGGCGCAGGTACGATCGTGCCCTTCGCCGATCCCGCTACTCTCGCGGACGCTGTCTGCCGGTACATCGAGGAGCCCGAGCACCTCGGCGCAGCCCGCGCGGAGGCACGGCGGATCGGAGCCCAACTGGCCTGGCCGTCCGTTGCCAAGGCGACGGCCGTCATCCTTCAGGAGGCGGTCGACCTCGCCCCACGGCGGCGCCGGTCGGTGTCGAGCATCGATCAGCGACTTGTCGGCCTGCGAAGCGATCATCTGCTAACGCTCGTCGACGATGTCGGAATCGTGCAACACGCGGACGGCGTGATCCCGAACCGCCAGAGTGGGTACTGCGTCGACGACGTAGCCCGCCTTGCCGTCGTTGCGCTCGAGCTCGCCCGCCGGGGTGACGAGCAGGTGTGGACGTCGACGCTCTATCGCTCACTCGCGTTCCTACAGGATGCGACTGACGCGAACCTGGGCATGAGGAACTTCATGGGGTACGACCGTCAGTGGCTCGACGAGCCGCATTCGGGAGACCACGTCGGTCGTTCCGTGTGGGCTCTGGGCGAGATTCTCGCGACGGCTTGGATACCGGCTGTCGTCGTTCCCACCGAGCGGCTGCTCGATGCCATCGTCCACCTCATTCCCGAGGACGCCTCGCTTCGTACGGGTGCGTACGCTGCCCTCGGCCTCGCTCACCTCGACCCCGACCGGCGCCGTCCCGAATCCCGCCGGCTCCTCGAACGGGTCATGGAGCAGCTCATGGATGCGTACTCGACCA
This sequence comes from Thermoleophilia bacterium, assembly GCA_026785685.1. Taxonomy (GTDB): domain Bacteria; phylum Actinomycetota; class Thermoleophilia; order Gaiellales; family Gaiellaceae; genus Gaiella. Next base: position 4,012 of record JAJAZN010000017.1, on the reverse strand, counting down.
CGGCGAGTGACGGGTGGCACTGGTTCGAGGACGCGCTCGCCTACGACAACGCACGACTCCCGCACGCGCTGATCGTCGGGGGCGCGACTCTCGGACGGCAAGACTTGACCGAGACGGGGCTCGACGTTCTCCGGTGGCTCGGGGACGAATCAGGTCTCCGCGAGGGAACCCTTCGTCTGACGGGCCACGAGGGCCGGCGTCGCGGCGAACCGGCTCCGGGCGCAGGCGACGAGCAACCTCTCGACGCATCAGCGTTCGTCGAGGCCGAACTGGCGGCGTTCGCCGTCAGCGGCGATCCCGAGCACGGGCTGCGCGCGCAGCGGTCGTTCGACTGGTTCCTCGGCCGCAACCACCTCCACCGACCGCTCTACGACTTTGCCACGGGGGGTTGCAGCGATGGGCTCGGGAGCGAGACGACGAACGACAACGAGGGAGCGGAGTCGACGCTTGCGTTCCATCGTGCGGCGCTTCTGCTCGACATCGCGGGCCTTCCCGCCGTTCTCCGTCATCGCTCGCGCGGGGCCGTGGCGGCATGATGAGCAGCCGCGAGCTCTTCGAGCGTCACCCCGCGAACCCGATCCTGACCGCGGACGATTGGGCGTATCCGGTCAATACGGTCTTCAACCCTGCGGCGACGCAGGTCGACGGCGCGACGGTCTTGCTCGTTCGCGTCGAGGACCTCACCGGTGTCTCGCACCTCACCGTCGCTCGCTCTCCGAACGGGTTCGACGGGTGGGAGATCGACGCCGAACCGTTGCTCGCACCGACCCCGGGCATCGAGAGCGAGCAATGGGGCTTCGAGGATCCACGCGTCGTCTACGTCCCCGAGCACGAGCGGTGGGTGATCACGTGCACTGCCTACAGTCCCGCCGGCCCAGCAGTGTTCCTCGCAACAACGAAGGACTTTCGCACCGTGCGCCGCCACGGGATCATCCGACAGGCCGACGACAAGAATGCGGCCCTGCTTCCGTGCCGGGTCGGCGGCAAGTGGATCCTCTTCCATCGCCCGAAAACCGAGTCGGGTGGGTCTCACGGCGAGATCCTTCTCTCACGGTCTCCCGACCTCCACAACTGGAGCGCGCCGGAGCAGGTGCTGCAGCCGCGCACCGGTGCCTGGTGGGACTCGCTCCGCATCGGCCTCGGGCCGCCGCCGCTGCGAACCGAACACGGCTGGCTCGTGATCTACCACGGCGTCAAGGAGACGCTCGGCGGCGGGATCTACCGGGTCGGCCTGGCGCTCGTCGACCTCGAGCAGCCCACGCGCGTGCTGCACCGTCTCCCGCAGTGGATTCTTGGCCCCGATCGTCCGTACGAGCGCGAAGGAGACGTGCCGAACGTCGTCTTCCCCTGCGGGCTCGTCCACGACGAGCCGAGCGGGCAAGTCAGGCTGTACTACGGCGCCGCCGACACGTCCGTCTGTGTTGCGACCGCGCAATTGGACGACCTGCTCGCTGCCGTGCTCGCCGCGCCCGAGTAGCTCAAGCGCGTTCCGGGGTATCGAACCACACGGAGATCTCTTCCACACACTTGCGCTCCAGTTTCGGCGCGCGCGCGTCATCGGCCGGATAGCCCACCGGGAACAGCAGCACGGCGGTCTCATTCTTCGGTCGGCCGAGCAGCTCGCCGAGAAACTTCATCGGGTTCGGCGTATGCGTGAGGGTCGCGAGCCCCATGTGATGCACGGCGGCGATGAAGAGCCCGGCGCGGCATGCGTTCGGTGTACGTGTGGTGCTCCTCGCTCTCGGTCGCCTCGCGGATCTGCGCCTTCAACGCGGCATCGCTGACCGCGACGAACGTCCACGGCTGCCGGTGTGCCCCTGACGGGGCCGTGCCGGCGCTCCTGATCGCGAGTTCGATCAACTCCCGCGGCACCGGGTCAGGAGAGAAATCGCGGGTCGTCCTGCGCCGGTCGAGCTCGGCGAACACCTCCGCAGACCGGGCGCGCATCTCTGCGGGGGCGAGCCGCTCGAACGCGAGTGGCTCGAATACAGCCTCCGGCAGGTCCGGGAACAGCCGGCGGTACTCGTCGGCAGTCTCGGTCCCGCGGTGCTCGCTCATCCAGGAGGCGTCCTCGGGATCAGACGTCCATCGTGCGGGACATTTTCGCAGCGGCCCGCTTGTCGGCTTTCTTCTCCTTCATGGTCTTTTGCGGCGCCTTCTTGCCCGTCTTCTTCGGCTTCTGTGAGCCCTTCATCATCCGACTCCCGACTGCCGCAGCTGCGGCATCACGTTCTGGTCCGATGCACGCTCGACGTCCTCGGAGCGCTGCGCGCTCGACCATTGTCGCACAGGCCCCTGATGGAGCAACCTGGCTCACGGGTCAGAGAGGAACAAGGTCGCCTCTGCGGCCGCCTCGGGCTGCGGGTAGCTGGGTCGTTACCCGGTACGACGACGTCATGCAGACGTACCTCGACGTCGCCCACTACTCCAACGAGGGTCGGCTCGCCGGGACGATGAGTCATCTGCCGCAGGAGGATCGCGCGAAGCTGCCGGTCTTCGCCGACTTCTATCTCGCGAAAGGGCTCGTCCACGCCGACCCGCCCGATCACACGCGGATCCGGCGGCTGATCCTGAAATGGGGCTTCACGCCGGGCCAGGTCGAGACGCTGCGCCCGAGGATCGAAGGCATCGTCGCCCAGCTGATCGACCGGGTCGAGGCAGACGGCCAGATGGAGGTGATCGAGGATCTCGCGTTCGTCCTACCGGTCACCGTCCGGTGCGACCTCCTCGGCGTCCCCCACTCCGACGGCCTGATTTTCCGGGGCCTCGCCGATCGGCTGCTGGGTTTGCTGGGCCGGAACCGACCGAGCCTCGAGTTGCTCCTGGCCGCGCAGGAGGCGATCCTCGAGCTGCGGGAGTACCTGGCCGTGCAGAGCAAGCGTCTCGAAGACGGCACGAGCGACGAAGACGGCCTGCTCGGACGGATGTTCGCCGCTCAGCAGACGAGCGACGCTCTCAGCGAGGACGAGCTCGTGAATACGATCGGGACGCTCCTGATCGCCGGCCACGAGACGACGACGTCACTCGTGGGCAACGGCCTCTACACGCTGCTGCGCCACCCGGAGCAGTGGCAGGCCCTGAAGGACGACCCGGCACTCATTCCCGGAGCGATCGAGGAGATACTGGGCTTCGAGAGCCCGCTGACCCGGCAACCACGGCTTCTGAAGGGCGACGTCGAGCTCGGCGGCAGGCAGCTGCGCGCCGGCGAGACGGTCTTCCAGATGATCAACGCGGCGAACCGCGACCCGACCCATTTCGACGACCCGGAGACGTTCGACATCGAGCGCCCGAGCTCACGCAATCTCGCGTTCGGCCAGGCATTCACTTCTGCATCGGAGCGCCCCTCGCCCGCCTCGAGGCGCAGATCGTCTTCCAGGCGATCATCGAGCGCCTGCCGAGCATCGGCCTCGTCGACGAGCGGCCCGACTGGGAGCTCGGCAAGCCGACGGTGCGCATCCTGAAACGCCTGCCCGTCACGTTCTGAGCCTGGATCCACGCGCGTGGGTGGCACTTGCAGGGGCAGTCCCCGCTGTCACAGCACTCGCCGGGCTCCGACCCAGTTCGCGATGTAGTACGACTCGTAGATTGACGAGATCTTGACGACGTCACCTGTCCTCGGGGCGTGGATCATGTTGCCGCCGCCGATGTACATGCCCATGTGGCCGAGGCCGCGGAAGAAGACGAGGTCGCCTGGCTGCAGCTGATCCTTCGAGACGGGCGTGCCCAGCCCGTATTGGGCGGCGGCGTAGTGCGGGAGCGAGACGCCGACCTGGTTGAAGACGTACATCGTCAGTCCCGAGCAGTCGAAGCCGACCGACGGAGACGCTGCTCCCCACACGTACTTGATTCCGAGGTACTGCATCGCGATGGAGACGACCTGCGCACCCTTGCTCGCGTCGGCCGGAGGCGCGACCGAGATCACCGGTTCCGCCGCAGGGGCAGGCGCCGCGTCGCTCGCAGCGACCGGATCGGGCGTCGACGTTGTCGTGTCGGTCGCGGAGGCGGCGGCACT
>JAJAZN010000016.1 GCA_026785685.1 Thermoleophilia bacterium | reverse complement strand
TCTCGACTTCGTCGCGACGCTCGGTCACGACGCCAGATAGATGTGACGTTCCGCGGTTTCAGGCGAGGAGGGTGGTTTCCATGGGAGTGACAGTTGTGCTCGTCGGGACGCTCGACACGAAGGGGGTCGAGTACGCCTATTTGCGTGATCGGCTTGTTGAGCACGGTGTCGACGTGGTGCTCGTCGATGCGGGCATCGTGGGCGAGCCACTGACCTCGCCGGACATCACGCGTGAAGAGGTTGCGGGCGCCGTGGGTGCCGACGTGATGGCTCTTGCGGACGCGGGTGATCGCGGCGCGGCCGTAGAGACGATGGCACGCGGTGCGGCAGAGATCGTGAAGCAGCTGCACGCCGAGGGAAAGCTCGACGCGATCGGCGGTCTCGGTGGCTCGGGCGGCTCCTCGATCGCGACGTATGCCATGCGTCAGTTGCCGATCGGCGTACCCAAGCTGATGGTCTCCACCGTCGCGTCGGGAGACACGAGCCCCTATGTCGGCTCTGTGGATGTGACGATGATGTACTCCGTCGTCGACATCGCCGGGGTGAACAGCATCTCGGCGAAGATCATGACGAACGCCGCCGCCGCACTCGCGGGGATGGCGAAGGCGACGGTGCCGCCGCTCGGCGAGGAGAAGCCGCTGATCACCGCGTCGATGTTTGGCGTCACGACGGCCGCCGTCACGACGGCACGCGAAAGGCTCGAGGAGCTCGGCTACGAGGTGCTCGTCTTCCACCAGACCGGCGCCGGCGGCGGCTCGATGGAGGCGCTGATCGAGGCCGGATTCATCACGGGTTCGCTCGATGTGACCACGACGGAGTTCTGCGATCTCGTCGCGGGAGGCGTCCTTCAGGCGGTGCCCGACCGTCTCGAGTCGGCCGGCCGACGTGGGATCCCTCAGGTTGTCTCGCTGGGCGCCCTCGACATGGTCAACTTCGGCCCGGTCGAGACCGTGCCCGAGCGGTACCGCGACCGGAACCTCTACGTCCACAACCCCACCATCACGCTGATGCGTACGACGCCCGACGAGTGCCGCGAGATCGGCCGGATCATCGCTGGGAAGCTCAATGGGGCATCCGGCCCGACCGAGCTCTTCATGCCGCTGCGCGGCGTGTCGGCGATCGCCACTGAAGGTCAGGTCTTCTACGACGCCGAGGCGGATGCTGCGCTCTTCGACACGATTCGGGAGCTGATCGACACGTCGAAGGTCGTGCTGCACGAGATCGACGCCGACGTGAACGACCCTGCATTTGCGCTCGCGATGGCGAACCGGCTCCACGAGCTGATCGAGGCTGCGGCATGACGAGGGCAGAGGCACTCTCGAAGCTGCGCGCCCAGATCGCAGTCGGCAGACCGATCATCGGCGCGGGCGCCGGAACAGGCCTCTCCGCGAAATGCGCCGAGACCGGCGGCGCCGACCTGATCATCATCTACAACTCGGGCCGTTTCCGGATGGGTGGCCGCGGCTCGCTATCGGGCCTCATGCCCTACGGCGATGTGAACGAGATCGTCGTCGATATGGCGCGCGAGGTGCTCCCGATCGTCAAGTGCACACCTGTGCTTGCGGGGATCTGCGGCACCGACCCGTTTCGCCTGATGCCGGTGTACATCGCCGAGCTGAAGCGGATGGGCTTCAGCGGAATCCAGAACTTCCCCACGGTCGGTCTGATCGACGGCACCTTCCGGGTCAACCTGGAGGAGACCGGGATGGGGTACGGGCTCGAGGTCGATGCGATCCGGATTGCCCACGAGCTCGACCTTCTCACAGCACCGTACGTCTTCAACGACGACGATGCGGTGGCGATGGCCGAGGCGGGTGCCGACGTGCTCGTCCCGCACATGGGCCTGACCACCGGCGGCTCGATCGGCGCTGACACCGCGAAGACCCTCGACGACTGCGTACCGCTGATCCAGGGGATGCACGACGCGGCAAAGCGCGTCAATCCCGACGTGATCGTGCTGTGCCACGGCGGGCCGATCGCCGAGCCCGACGACGCGGCCTACATCCTCGCGCGCACGGAGGGTGTCGTCGGCTTCTTCGGAGCGTCATCGATGGAGCGCCTGCCGACCGAGGTTGCGATGACCGAGAACATGAGACGCTTCAAATCATTGCGGTTTGACCAGGCTTGACCGCTTCGCGGCAAGCCCGGTCAAACCGCTGATAGACGGATAGACACTAAGCAGAGGAGCAGGATCTATGGCAGAAGGATTCAAGCTGGCAGGTTCACTTACCCGCGACGAGCAGGACTGGGGCGTGTTTGCCCAGATCAGCGGTCCGCGCGACGGCCTCTCGGGGATCGTGGCGATCGAGGCGACGTTCCTTGCGGGCACGTGTCACGACTTCCATCGCCATCCCGGCCAGGAAGAGGTCATCTACGTGATCGAGGGCACGATCGAGCAGTGGCTCGGGGAGGAGATGCAGATGCTCTCGGCTGGTGACTCGGTCGTGATTGCGGCCTCCGGAGTGCATGCGACGTTCAACGACGGCGATGCACCCGCGAAGATCCTCGCGATTCTCTCTCCGTCGGTCGGCGAGGACGGCTACGGCGTGGAGGACGTTGCAGGCGACGAGCCCTGGGCGTCACTGCGCTGATGCTGGCGGTTCAGGTACACGAGGGCGGCGAGCTCCGCCACGAGACGGTGCAAGATCCGGTTGCGGCTCCGGGCGAGGTCGTCGTCGAGCTGCGGGCGGCTGCGCTCAACCGCAGAGATCTGCTGGTCGCGGGCGGCACCTACCCGTTCCCGCTCCCGTTGATCCCGGGCTCGGACGGCGCAGGCGTGCGGCGCGACACGGGCGAGGAGGTCGTGATCTATCCCGCGCTCGACTGGGGCTTGCGCGAGGAGTCGTTCGGCCCAGACTTCCAGGTCCTCGGCGGGCCGCGGAACGGCACCTATGCCGAGCTCGTTGCGGTGCCCGAGGCCAACGTGTTCGCGAGGCCAGCGCGGCTTTCGTGGGAGGAGGCAGCGGCGTTCCCCCTTGCCGCGCTGACCGCGTACCGCGCGCTCTTCTCCCGCGGTGGGCTTCGAGGCGGCGAGACGGTGCTCGTGCTCGGCGCAGGAAGCGGCGTCTCGACCTTCGCCGTGCAACTTGCGGCCCAGGCAGGGGCGCGCGTTCTCGTCACGTCGTCCTCTGCCGACAAGATCGAGAAGTCGGTTGCGCTCGGTGCCGAAGGTGGCGTCAACTACGCGACCGAGGACTGGGTGGCTTCCGTGAAGGACCTCGGTGGCGCCGATCTCGTGGTCGACTCGATCGGCTCGACGTGGCCACAGTCGCTCGACTGCCTGCGTCCGGGAGGGCGGGTCGTCGTCTTCGGCGCTACGGGCGGTACCGAGGCAACGATCCCCGTGCGGCCGTTCTACTTCGGCCAGTGGTCGCTGCTCGGGACGATGATGGGCAGCCCGGCGGACTTCGCGGGGCTCCTCGGAGCACTCGAATCGGGCACGTGGCGACCGGTGATCGACTCCGTTTCGCCGCTTGCCGAGGCCGCGCGTGCGGTTGAAACGATGGCGAGTGGGCAGCATTTCGGCAAACTGGTGCTCTCATGCGACTGAGCGCAACAGAGTGGGGGGATCCGAACGGACAGCCGGTCGTCTGCCTGCACGGAGTGACGGGCCATGGGCGACGCTTTCGGCGCCTTGCCGAGGAGCGCCTCCAGCGCTACCGCGTGATCGGCGTCGACTACCGTGGCCATGGTCGTTCGGGCTGGGAGCCACCGTGGAGCGTCGAGCAGCACGTTGCCGATCTCCTCGAGACGACCGACGCCCTCGGGATCTCCGAGGCGGCGTGGATCGGGCACAGCTTCGGCGGTAGGCTCGTTGCCGAGGTCGCCGCGCGTCAGCCTGATCGCGTCGTGTGTGCAGTCCTGCTCGATCCTGCAATGCAGCTCGATCCTGCCGTCTCCGGCGAGCGGGCCGATCTGACCCGTGCCGACGCCTCGTTCGCGAATGCGGACGAAGCGATCGAGGCACGGCTGAGCGACGGCTCCGTGTTCACGACACCGCGGGAGACGCTCGAGGAGGAGACACGCGAGCACCTCGTCGAGAGCCCGGACGGCCGCTTCCGCTGGCAGTACGCCCCGGCGGCGGTGATCGTCGCCTGGAGCGAGATGGCGTCGTCGACGCCGCCGTGGCCGAGGTGTCCGACGCTCGTCGTCTGCGGCGAGCGCTCGTGGATTCCGGTCGCAGTCCCGCGAAACGGTCACGTCACGCGCGTCGACGTCCCGGGCGGCCACAGCGTCCTCTGGGACGACTTCGATGCGACGGCCGACGCAATCGTGCAGTTCCTGAGCTGACTTCGCGTGCTCGGCCGTAAGCACACTCGCGCAGTCAAGTGTTTTCGTGGTTGGTGTGCCACCGGGAAGCACGGGTGCCGTCCCATCCCCACGGTAGGGACACACACCTGGCTCGTCTTCTACTGACGAGAGGCACAAGACGACTCAACGAGAGCGAGTGGTGGCGGGTGTGGGCGGGATCGGCTTCTCCGTGCTGATTGCGGCTAGCGTCATC